>JAKFUQ010000015.1 GCA_021732645.1 Rhizobacter sp.
CTGATGACGAAAAATCCTGCCTCGGCTTCACGATCCGCGACGTCAGCCGGCGTCCGAGCAGCGATGCCCGTGCGGCCAAGGAACTCCCGCGCTCGGTGGGGCAACTCTCGGAACTGGTGGGGCGCGTGCCGATGAAAGACATCGTCGGCGAAACCACCGGCCTGATCGAGCAACTTTGCATCGAGGCCGCGCTGGAGCTGACCCGTGACAACCGCGCGGCGGCAGCCGAAATGCTGGGCCTGTCGCGGCAGAGTCTGTATGTCAAGCTGCGCCGCTATGGGCTGAGCGACCCGGTCCCCGAAGGCGAAAAATAGGGTGAACCGTGGCGCGGTCGCCGTTTTGGTGCTGGTGGACATCGCGCCGGGGTCCAGAGCCTGGGGTTACGGCCGCTTTGTCATCGGTCGCTTTGCGCTCTATCCGGTGCCCGGCCTGCGGTTTTTCAAGGTGCTGGGCAGTGGTCATGAATCTGGCTTCGGCCTGCGCCCCAGCCTGTCGCGACAGGGCCTGTTCTGCGTGTTCGACGATGAGGACGCTGCCGACAGCTTTCTGACGACATCGTCGGTGACCGCTGACTACCGATCGCATGCGCGGGAGTTTTTCGCCGTGAAGCTGCGCGCCTTCAGCTGCCGAGGCAGCTGGGCTGGCCTGAGCCTGCCGGTCAACGCCAGCGCGCCCATACGGGGGCCCATCGCCGCGCTGACGCGTGCCTCGATCCGGCTGCCAAAGGCGCGCGCGTTCTGGCAACAGGCACCCCTGACGCAGCGCTCGCTCGAGGGCGCTCCGGGGTGCTTGTTCTCGGCTGGCGTCGGTGAAGCGCCGCTGCTGCGCCAGGCCACCTTCACGATGTGGGAGAGCGTCGCCGCCATGGACGCGTACGCGCGCTCGGGCGCGCATCTGCTGGCGATCAAGGCGGCGCAGCAGCACGGTTATTTTTCCGAATCGATGTTTGTGCGCTTCGTGCCCTCGGGTGCGCGGGGCACCTGGATGGGCCGGTCGTATGGTTGACGCGTCGCGAGCCGCGCCTTTGCGCACGCATCGCGTGGTGGTGATCGGTGCGGGGGTCGGCGGGCTGGTTGCGGCGCTGTTGCTGGCCTGTCGCGGCCTGCAGGTGACCGTGATCGAGCGGGCTGACACGCCCGGCGGAAAGATGCGCCGCGTCACCGTGGGCGGTGTCGGCGTTGATTCCGGCCCCACGGTGTTCACGATGCGCTGGGTGTTCGAGCAGATCTTCGAGGCGGCCGGCTCGTCGCTGGACCAGCAGTTGCGCCTGCAGCCACTGGGTGTGCTGGCGCGGCATGCCTGGGGCGGCCCGCAGCGGCTCGATTTGCATGCCGACGCCGCCCGTTCTGCGGAGGCCATCGCCGAGTTCTCCGGTCCGCAAGAGGCCCGTCGGTTCACTGATTTTTGCCATCAGGCACGCAAGGTGTACCAGACGCTGGAGGGCCCGTACATCCGCTCACAGCGTCCGACTTTGCTCGGCATGGCGCGTGATCTCGGCCCGAGCGGCCTCGGGGTGCTGGCCGGGCTGGGGCCGTTCGCGTCGCTGTGGCGATCGCTGGCCAGGCACTTCCACGATCCCCGGCTGCAGCAGCTGTTCGGCCGCTACGCCACCTACTGCGGCTCATCACCGTTTGCGGCGCCCGCCACGCTGATGCTGGTGGCGCAGGTCGAGATGGACGGCGTCTGGGCGGTCGAGGGTGGCATGTTGGCCGTGGCGGTGGCACTGGCCGATCTGGCGCAGCAGCGCGGTGCCACCATCCGCTACGGACAGGCCTGCGAGCAGGTGCTGGTGCGCGATGGGCGGGCCTGCGGTGTGCGGTTGGCAGACGGTGTATGCCTGGACGCCGACTCGGTGGTGTTCAACGGTGATGCCGCGGCGCTGCCACTGGGCTTGCTGGGCGCCGACTGCACCCGTGCCGTGCCGCCGGTGCCCGCCGCAAGCCGATCGTTGTCGGCGATGACCTGGTCGATCCACGCGCGCACGTCCGGCTTTCCGCTGGTGCGCCACAACGTGTTTTTCAATGCCGACTACGCGTCGGAATTCAGTGACATCTTCCAGCGTGGCCGACTGCCGCGCGAAGGCACGGTCTACGTCTGCGCGCAGGATCGCGACGACAGTGGTCGCCTGCCGGCGCGAGATGGCGATCCGGACGGCAGCAGGCCCGAGCGGCTGTTGTGCCTCGTCAACGCGCCAGCCAACGGCGATACCACCCCCCTACACCCCTCGGAGATCGAAGCATGCGAGCAGACCCACTTCGCACTGATGCAGCGCAGCGGGCTGACCATCGCCCGACAGCCGCACAACACAGTGCTGACGACGCCGGCCGATTTCCATCGGCTGTTCCCGGCGACGGGCGGGGCGCTGTACGGCCAGGCCTCGCACGGCTGGATGGGCGTGTTCCAGCGGCCACAGGCAGCGAGCCGACTGCCGGGGCTGTACCTGACGGGGGGCAGCGTGCATCCGGGACCGGGGGTGCCGATGGCCGCGATGTCCGGGCGGCTGGCGGCCGAGGCGTTGATGGTGCGCCTCGATTCGACCAGCCGGTCCCGCCGGGGGGCTACCTCTGGTGGTACGTCGACGCCATCAGCGACGACGGACAACATGCGCTGAGCATCATCGCCTTCGTCGGCAGCGTCTTCTCGCCGTATTACGCCTGGGCGCGCCGCGGCGGCGCTGCCGATCCCGAAAACCACTGCGCCATCAACGTCGCGCTGTACGGCAAGGCGGGCAAGCGCTGGACCATGACCGAGCGCAGCCGCGCCAGCATGACACGCGATGCGACCCGGCTCGCCATCGGGCCCAGCCAACTCCACTGGGACGGTGATTGCCTCACCATCGACATCGATGAGGTCACCGTGCCGATCCCGCGGCGCGTGCGTGGCCGGGTGCGCGTGTATCCCGCAGGGTTGTGCAAGTTCGTCGCGGCACTGGACGACAGCGGTCGCCACCGCTGGGGGCCGATTGCACCCTGTGCGCGGGTCGAGGTTGAATTCGATGCGCCTTCGATGCGCTGGTCGGGCCACGCCTACCTCGACTCGAACGAGGGCGACGAGCCGATCGACCGGCCGTTCACCGAATGGGACTGGTCGCGCGCTTCCATGAAAGACGGCAGCACGGGCGTGATCTACGACGTGCGACAGAAGGAAGGGGGTGATCGGGTGATTGCGGTGCGCTTTCGACCTGCAGGCGAATTCGAGCCCTTCACGCCGCCTGAGCGTCAGCAACTACCGCGCACTGCCTGGCGCATCGACCGAACCATGCGCACCGATGCCGGGCAAACGGCGAGGGTCACTCAGACGCTGGAAGACACGCCCTTCTATGTGCGCTCGGTGTTGTCGTCGGGCTTGATGGGCGAGTCTGTGGTGTCGGTACACGAGACCCTGAACGTGCCTCGCCTGGTGTCGACTGCGGTGCAACTCATGCTGCCGTGGCGCATGCCACGGGTGCGCTGACGAGTCGGTCGCTGACCGCAGTCGCGAATTCAGCCGCTGAACACCGACGGCTGGCGCTGGCCCACGCCGACAAACGAGTTGCTGGCACGCTGGCGCTCTTCAAGTTGTTCGAACAAGCTGATCGTCCAGCGCATGCGGTCGACGAAATGCGGCTGCCGCACAGGCTGCCGTGTCCGTGCAGTCAGGACGACATCGGGTTCGGCCCTGGAGTCAGCCGAGGCTATTGGGTAGGCGACTGCGCCCACATCGACCAGGAACTGGATGGCGGGCAAGGCCGCTGGCGCGTGGTCTTCGTCGGCTCGCAAACGCACCGGCGCAACCGCCGCCGCGCCGAATGCCCGCGCCATCAGGCCGAGCTTGCGCTGGGGTGACACCACGGCGCGCGTCGACATCGAGTCGCAGCCGGCACGTTCGACCTCGCGGCCGATCTCTGCATAGACCAGGCGTGCCGCTTGAATCGCTGGCCGACAGTCCCGTGGCAAGGCGGCAATGCCCAGCGCTGCACGTTCGTACAACGTGTCGGCTTCGGCGAGCAGCCGCGAGACCACCGAGGCCAGCGCCGGGCTGAACACCGGATTGCGTAGCCAGACGTCGGGGTCCAGGCCCGCCTCGCGCATCCAGTCGCGTGGCAGGTACAGGCGCCCGGCGCGGGCGTCTTCGCCGACGTCGCGAGCGATGTTGGTCAATTGCATTGCGACCCCGAGTTCGCAGGCACGGGCCTGTGCCTGCGGGCTGCGGGCGCCCATGATGATGGCCATCATCGAGCCTACAGTGCCCGCGACACGGGCGCCGTAGGCTTGCAGGTCTTCGAGGCTGCCGTAGCGGCGCGAGAGCAGGTCCCATTCGAAGCCTTCGAGCAGCGCATCGAGCAGCGCTTTCGGAATGTTGAACTGCGCCACCACCGCGGACAGCGCCCTGTCGGCGGGCACCGGCGATGGCCGACCGTCGTAGATGCGCTGCAAGCGTTGCTGCAAGTGCTCCAGCGCACCCATCGGCCCGCCGTGCAGGTGGCTCTCCAGGTCGATGGTGTCGTCGGCGAGTCGGCAAAAGGCGTACAGCGCGGTGGCCGGTGAGCGCACCCGACGCGGCAGTACCAGCGAGGCAGCGAAGAAGCTTTTCGAGCCGGTGCGCATCAGTGCTTCACAGTCGTGCAGGTCCATGTTGTGACGGGTGTCCACGCTGGTCGAAGGGAGGTCGGCGGGTCTGCGGGTCGGTGCCATCGCTTGCGTGTGCTGCATGGGTTTCCTTCTTGTCGACTTCGGGATAGGGGTCAGGCCAGGTGGCGACCGACAGGGAGAGGGTTCGCTCGAAACGATGAGGCAACGGGCACCACCGATTCGAGTGCTTTGGCCGAGGCCAGCACGCCCGGCACACCGGCACCGGGGTGGGTGCTGGCGCCAACCAAGAACAGGCCGTCGATGTCTTCGCTGCGGTTGTGCGGCCGAAACCAAGCGCTTTGCAGCAGCACCGGTTCCAGCCCGAACGCTGCGCCCTTGAAAGACAGCAAACGGTCGTGGAAGTCCTGCGGCGTGGTGATCCGCGAGGTCGAGATGTGTTTTTGGAAACCCGGCATCACCTTGCGATCCAGTGCGTCGGCGATGGCCTGCCGGTAGGGCTCGGCCTGGGCTTGCCAGTCGGTGCCGCTGTCCAGATGCGGCACTGGGGCCAGCACGTAGAAGGTATCGCAGCCGGGTGGCGCCATCGACGGATCTGACGCGGTCGGTCGGTGCAGGTACAGACTGAAGTCTTCGGCCAGCACGTGTGCCTTGAAGATGTCGTTGAGCAACTCACGGTAGCGCGGGCCCAGCACCATCATGTGGTGCGGCACCTCGGGGAACTGGCAGTCGGTGCCGAAGTACCAGACGAACAGGCTCATCGAATAGCGGCCCTTGTCGATCTTGCGATCGCTCCAGTGGCGGCGGAATTCCGGGCGCACCAGATGCTTGTACGTCCACGCGGTGTCCGCGTTGGACACCACGATGTCGGCGTCGAGCTGCTCGCCGCTGGCCAGCGTGACGCCGGTGGCGCGTGGCTTGCCGCTGGCGGTGGGCACGCAGGTGATTTCGCGCACCTCGGCGTTCAGCCTCAGCCGAGCGCCGCTGCCTTCGAGCAGGCTGACCAGCCCGCTGATCAGGGTGCCGGTGCCGCCCATCGCCCAGTGCACACCAAACTTGCGCTCGAGCGCGGTGATCAGGCTGTAGACGCAAGTGCAGGCAAACGGGTTGCCGCCGATCAGCAGCGGGTGGAAGCTGAACACGATGCGCAGCTTGGGGTCGCGCAGGTGCCGCGCCGTCAGCGCGTACAGCGTCTGCCAGGCGCGCATTTTCATCATGGCCGGCACGGCGGCCAGCAGGTCGCCCACGGTGTCGAAGGCCACTGTGGCCAGTTCTTCGAAGCCCAGTTGGTAGCAGCGGTCGGACTCTGCGATGAACGACTCGTAGCCAGCCAGATCGGCGGGGCTGAAACGCGCCACCTCGGCACGCATCGCAGCGAGGTCGCCGCTGTAGTCGAAGTAGGTGCCATCGTCGAACTGGATGCGGTAGAACGGATCGAGCGGACGCAGGTCGACATGGTCCGACATTTTTTTGCCGCACAGTGCCCACAGCTCTTCCAGCATGAACGGCACGGTGATGATGGTCGGCCCGGCGTCGAAGGTGTAGCCGTCTTGCCGGTGCACGTAGGCGCGGCCACCGGGAGCGTCCAGCTTTTCCAGCACCGTCACCTGGTAGCCGCGGGCACGCAGACGGATGGCTGCGGCCAGCCCGCCAAAGCCGCTGCCGATCACCAGGGCGGTGGGTGCCGCAGCAACGCCATCCACCGACTGCCCACCAGTCGGGGACGGAAAACCGTGTTCAAAGAAAGTACCGGGCTTCATCGGTCGTGTGACCCTCGGGATACCGCATCGCCAGTGTCGTCATGAAGTCCGACAGCGGCAATAAGTGTAAGTTTAGATTGACACTCTCAGGTGTCAATCTCAGAATGTTCAGCATGTCGTCCCGTGCCCTGCCCGCTCCACCCACGGTGCCCGCGTGGCCCGTGGTCGCCGAATTGCTGAAACCGATCACCTGGTTTCCGCCCATGTGGGCCTTCTGCTGCGGGGTGATCGCCTCCGGTGTCTCGCCCGATGGCCGCTGGTTCCTGATCATCACCGGCGTGTTGCTCGCCGGCCCGCTGGTCTGTGCCAGCAGCCAGGCCGTGAACGATTGGTTCGATCGGCACGTCGATGCCATCAATGAGCCGAATCGCCCGATCCCCTCGGGCCGGATGCCGGGTCGTTGGGGGCTGTACATCGCCATCGTCTGGACCGCGCTCTCGCTGGGTGTCGCCGCCACGCTCGGTACCTGGGGCTTTGCCGCGGGTGCCGCCGGTCTGCTGCTGGCCTGGGCCTACAGCGCGCCGCCGCTGCGGTTGAAACAAAACGGTTGGTGGGGAAATGCGGCCTGTGGCCTGTGTTACGAAGGCTTGGCCTGGATCACCGGTGCGGCCGTGATGGCGGGCGGGGCGATGCCCGACGGTCGCTCCCTGGCGCTGGCGGCGCTGTACAGCATCGGCGCGCACGGGATCATGACGCTCAATGATTTCAAGTCGGTCGAGGGCGACCGGCGCATGGGCGTTGCCTCGCTGCCGGTGCAATTGGGCGTGCAGGGTGCCGCTCGTGCCGCCTGCCTGCTCATGCTGGCGCCGCAGTTTGTGGTGGTGTTGCTGCTGATTTTCTGGGGTGCGCCGGCTCATGCGATCGCGGTGGGCGCGCTGATCTTGCTGCAAGCGCTGTTGATGGATTACTTCCTCGACAAGCCGACCCAGCGCGCGCTGTTGTACAGCGGCTTCGGCGTGCCGCTGTTTGTCGCCGGGATGATGGTCAGCGCATTCGCCCTGCGCACCCTGGGTCAGGGGGCCTGATGAGCCGCATGGCCCGCGAATTCGGCTGGCAGGGCATTGCCCGGCTCGGCCTGGTGCAGGCTTGCATGGGCGCGGTCGTGGTGCTGACCACCTCGACCCTGAATCGCATCATGGTGGTGGAGTTGGCGCTGCCGGCCTTGCTGCCCGGCATCCTGGTGGCCTTTCATTACCTGATTCAGGTGGTGCGGCCTCGCATGGGCCATGGCTCTGACGTCGGCGGGCGTCGCACGCCGTGGCTGATCGGCGGCATGGCTTGCCTTGCGGTCGGTGGCGTGATCTCGGCGCTGGCCGTGGTGTGGATGGCCACGCAGCCGACCGCAGGCATCGCGCTGGCCGTGCTCGGTTTTGGAATGATCGGTCTGGGCGTGAGCGCCTGCGGCACCTCCTTGCTGGTGCTGCTGGCCAAGCGGGTTCCCGCCGCGCGCCGGGCCCCTGCCGCCACCATCGTCTGGATGATGATGATTGTGGGTTTTGCGGTCACGGCCAGCACGGCGGGCAAGCTGCTCGACCCCTATTCACCCGAGCGGTTGTTGATGGTGACGAGTGCGGTGTCGCTGTTGGCCCTCGTGATCACCATCCTGGCCTTGCGTGGTCTTGAAGGACCCGCCGACGCGGCATCGCCCGCTTCGACCCGCCCCGCTGCATCGGTATCCCCTGGCTTCCGCATCGCACTGTCCCAGGTGTGGGCCGAACCCATCGCACGTCGCTTCACGGTCTTTGTTTTTGTCTCGATGCTGGCCTACAGCTCGCAGGATCTGATCCTCGAACCCTTCGCTGGAACCGTGTTCGGCTACACCCCGGGTGAGTCGACGCAGCTGTCGGGCTTGCAGCACGGCGGCGTGTTGCTGGGCATGCTGCTGGTGGCGTTCGCTGGCAGTGGCGCGCTGGGCCGCTGGGTGGCACGGCTGACCGGCGGTCGCATCGAAGGCGGCACTGCTTCCGGGGGCCGCACGGCATCACTGCGCGCATGGACGGTCGGTGGCTGCCTGGTTTCAGCACTGGCCTTGCTGGGCTTGGCGATGGCTGGCATCAGCCCTGGCACCTGGCCCTTGAAGGCGACGGTGTTCCTGATGGGTGCGGCCAACGGAGCGTTTTCGATTGCTGCGATCGGCTCGATGATGACGCTGGCCGGGCAAGGCCGCGAGTCCCGCGAGGGCGTGCGCATGGGCCTGTGGGGTGCCGCGCAAGCGGTGGCGTTCGGCCTGGGGGGGCTCGTCGGCACCGGGGCCAGCGATCTGGCGCGCTGGTTGATCGGGACGCCCGGCATGGCGTACTCCGCGGTGTTCGCTTTCGAAGCGGTGCTTTTTGTGCTGGCGGCATGGTTGGCCTTGCGCGCGGTTGCGGATCCATCGGCGGTGAACGCCCACCGCGAAAGTGATCACGAGGCGTCGCGACGCGGCGCTCGTGCGACCGCTCCGTCGCGTCTGGCGCATCGAAATTCTCAAGCCGGCGACGATCGCGTCGCCATCATCAAGTCAAGTTGAACGCGAGGTGAATGACATGAGCACGCCCGAAATTTTCGATGTGGTCGTCGTGGGTGGCGGTCCTGCAGGTGCGACGGCGGCCGACGATCTGGCGCGGCAGGGTCGCTCGGTGCTGTTGCTCGACCGGATCGGGCGCATCAAACCCTGTGGTGGCGCGATCCCGCCGCGCCTGATCAAGGACTTTGCGATCCCCGACGAGCTGCTGGTCGCCAAGGCCCGCTCGGCGCGGATGATCTCGCCGAAAGACAAGCGGGTCGACATTCCGATTGAAGACGGCTTCGTCGGCATGGTCGACCGGGACGTGTTCGACGAATGGCTGCGCGAGCGCGCAGCGGCCAGTGGCGCGGTGCGGCGCAGCGGCACCTTCGACAAGCTGACGCGCGACGACGACGGCGTCAGCGTCGTGCACTACACAGCACGCGACGGCCGTGAACGCCGCAGCGCCAAGCCGGGCGAACTGACCGAAGGCGTGCCGACGCAGGTGCGCGCGCGGACTGTGATCGGCGCCGACGGTGCGCGTTCCAAGGTTGCCAGCCAGGCGGTGCCCGGTGCGAAAGACACTCAGTATGTGTTCGCCTACCACGAGATCATTCGCGCACCCGAGGTCAAGCCCGAGGGCTACGACGGCTCGCGCTGCGACGTGATCTACCGAGGCTCGATTTCCCCCGATTTCTACGGCTGGGTGTTCCCGCACGGTGACACGCTGAGCATCGGCACCGGCAGCGCCGACAAGGGCTTCTCGCTGCGCGGCGCGGTCGGCACCCTGCGCGAAGAAGCGGGCCTGGGCGGCACCGAAACGCTGCGACGTGAAGGCGCGCCGCTGCCGATGAAACCGCTGAAGCGCTGGGACAACGGCCGCGATGTGGTGGTGGCCGGTGATGCCGCCGGTGTGGTCGCGCCTGCATCCGGCGAGGGCATCTACTACGCGATGGTCGGCGGGCGGCTGGCCGCCGAGTCGGTCGATGCGCTGCTGCGCACCGGTGACGTCAAGTCGCTGAAACTCGCGCGCAAGCGTTTCATGAAAGCCCACGGCACGGTGTTCCGCGTGCTCGGCATCATGCAGTGGTTCTGGTATGCGACCGACAAGCGTCGTGAGAGCTTCGTCAAGATCTGCGAAGACAAGGACGTTCAGCAACTCACGTTCGAGTCGTACATGAACAAGGAGCTGGCGCGCAAGAAGCCCATGGCGCACGTGCGCATCTTCCTCAAGGACATGGCGCACCTGATGGGCTTCGCGCGCGCCTGATGCTTCCGGCCGATTGGCTGTCGCCACTGGGGCTGATCACCATCGTCATCGGCTTCACCGTGCTTGAAGGTGTCGGGTTGTGGCTTTACCGGCGGCGCACCGGCAAGGGCGTGGCCGCCCGGGACTTCGCAGCCAACTGGGTGTCGGGGCTGTGTCTGATGTTTGCACTGCGCAGCGCGCTGACCGACGCCGGGTGGATGTGGGTCGCCATGTGGCTGCTCGCCTCAGGCTTGGTTCACGCCAGCGACCTGCGGTCGCGCTGGCAGCACTGAAACGGCGTGGCCCCAGAGCCGGGCACTCAGGGTACCCGCCGGGAGTGGTGCGCGAGTTGGCAGGTAGCGCCCGCGCGATATCCGCGGGCGATGGCTCAGCCTGCTTTCGGCGCGTAGGCGCTGCACCAGCCCTTTGAGGACACGCGCTTGCCGGCGAACAGCGGGCAGTTGCCTGCTGCATCAGTCGCCTTGCCTTGAAACAAGGCGCAGTTGCCACAGGCGTGTGCGGCCTTGTGAGCCGGGTACTTCTTCAGATCGATCTTGGTGGAGTCTGTCTTGTAGCCCAGCTGGACGGCATTGGCGTCGGTTTCGGCCACCAGCGGGGCACCTTGCGCCATGACCTGTGATGCAGCGATGGCGCTGCCTCCTACCACGACGTGCAACATGAAGGTGCGGCGATTGGTGATGCTCATGGGGATCTCCGTTGTTGGGAAACTGATTAACGTCCGACATCGCTATCGGATGACAAATTTTTGCACGCAGGCCCGCCGTACCTGTCGGGGAAACTGCGGTGTTAGGGAGGCCAGTACGTGCCCCAACGCGGGTAAATCCGTTGGAAATGTGGTCACTGCGCCGCCTAGAATTTTGTTGCACCCGCACAATTTGGCAGCGCGAAAGCCCCGATGGCATCCACCCGACGACCGACCCAGCCCCAACCTGCCGACACCACCGACTCGTCCATGAACGCGGCAGCGGTCACGGTCAGGGTGCTCAAGAAATACCCGAACCGCAGGCTCTATGACACCACCGCCAGCAGCTACATCACGCTGGCCGATGTGAAGAAGATGGTGATGTCTGGCGAAAACTTCGTCGTGCGCGATGCCAAGACCTCGGAAGACCTGACGCGCAGCATCCTGCTGCAGATCATCCTGGAGGAGGAAAGCGGTGGCGTGCCGATGTTCTCCAGTCAGACGCTGGCGCAGATCATCCGTTTCTACGGCCACGCCATGCAGGGCATGATGGGCTCCTATCTGGAAAAGAACCTGCAGACCTTCACCGAGATTCAAGGTCGGCTCGCCGATCCGGCGCTGGGTCTGTACGACACGGCTGCCCACACCCCGGAGCTGTGGAGTCAGTTCCTCAACGGCCAGGCGCCCGCCGTGCAGGGCTTGATGAGCACCTACCTCGAACAGTCGAAATCGATGTTCACCCAGATGCAGGAACAGATGGCCAAGCAGGCCGGCACGCTGTTTCCCGGCTTCCCGCCGAAACGCTGACCCACATCGCTCGCCCGGCCCGTTCAGGCTTTGAGGCGAAAATCGGGGCATGACCTCCAACGCCAGCACCGCCGAGCACCCGATCACCACCGGCACAGGGGCTCCGAAGATCGGTTTCGTGTCGCTCGGTTGCCCGAAGGCGCTGACCGATTCGGAACTGATCCTCACGCAGTTGCGCGCCGAGGGCTACGACACCTCGAAAACCTTCGCCGGTGCCGATCTGGTGATCGTCAACACCTGCGGCTTCATCGACGATGCGGTGAAGGAAAGCCTGGACACCATCGGTGAGGCGCTGGCCGAAAACGGCAAGGTCATCGTCACCGGTTGCCTGGGCGCCAAGGCGGGCGATGCCGGCGGCAACCTGGTTCGCCAGATGCACCCCAGCGTGCTGGCGGTGACCGGCCCGCATGCCACCCACGAGGTGATGGACGCGGTGCACCGGCACGCGCCCAAGCAGCACGACCCGTTCACCGACCTCGTACCCGCTCCCGCGGCGCCCAACGACATCGGCGTCAAGCTGACGCCGCGCCACTATGCCTACCTGAAGATCAGCGAAGGCTGCAACCACCGGTGCACCTTTTGCATCATCCCGAGCATGCGCGGCGACCTGGTGTCGCGGCCGATCGGCGATGTGCTTGGTGAGGCGCAGCGCCTGTTCGCCTCCGGCGTGAAGGAGCTGCTGGTGATCAGCCAGGACACCAGCGCCTACGGCGTCGACATCAAGTACCGCACCGGTTTCTGGGACGGCAAGCCGGTGAAGACGCGCATGCTCGATCTGTGCGAGAAGCTCGGCGAACTCGCGGCACCGCATGGCGCCTGGGTGCGGCTGCACTATGTGTATCCGTACCCGCACGTTGACGAGGTGCTGCCGCTGATGGCGCAGGGCCTGGTGCTGCCGTACCTGGATGTGCCGTTGCAGCATTCGCACCCCGATGTGCTCAAGCGCATGAAGCGTCCGGCCAGCGGCGAGCGCAACCTCGAACGCATCCAGCGCTGGCGTGAGGTGTGCCCCGAGACCGTGATCCGGAGCACCTTCATCGCTGGCTTTCCGGGCGAGACCGAGGCCGAGTTCGATCACCTGCTCGACTTCATGCGTGCGGCCGAGATCGACCGCGCCGGCTGTTTTGCCTACTCCCCAGTCGCCGGCGCGACGGCCAACGACCTGCCCGGCGCGCTGCCCGTCGCATTGCGCGAAGAACGCCGCGCGCGTTTCATGGAAGTCGCCGAAGCGGTGTCGGCTGCCAAGCTGGCGCGCCGCGTGGGTGCGACGATGCAGGTGCTGGTCGATGCCGCACCAGCCCTCGGTCGCCGTGGTGGCACCGGCCGCAGCTACGCCGATGCGCCGGAGATCGATGGCGTGGTGAAGCTGCTGCCGCCCGAGAAGGCGTCGAAGACCCTGAAGGTCGGTGAGTTCACCCGCGCGCGCATCGTCGGCACGCAGGGCCACGACCTGATCGCGCTGCCGATCTGACCATGGTCGACGGCAAGGATGACGGCGTAGTCAACGTAGCGACGGCGCTGATCCACCACGGCTACACGCCGCCAAGCGGTTTCGCCGCCGTGCAGCCGCCGGTGCACAAGGCATCGACCGTCATCTTCGCCAACACCCAGGCGCTGCACGCCCGGCAGTGGAAAGACAAGACCGGCTACACCTACGGCCTGCACGGCACGCCCACCACCTTCACGCTGGAAGAGCGCATTGCCACGCTCGAAGGCGGGCTGCAGACGCTGCTGCTGCCCAGCGGCTTGGCGGCGATCGCGCTGGTCGACATGGCGCTGCTGCGCGCGGGCGACGAGGTGCTGATCCCCGACAACGCCTACGGCCCGAACAAGGAGCTGGCGCGCGGCGAACTCGCGCGTTGGGGCATCACGCACCGCTTCTATGACGCGATGGACCCGTCGTCTTTGGCCGCAGCGCTGAGCCCGGCGACCAAGCTGGTGTGGCTCGAAGCCGCCGGTTCTGTGACGATGGAGTTCCCCGATCTGCCCGTCCTGATTCGCCTGGCGCGTGCGCAGGGCGCGCTGGTTGCGCTCGACAACACCTGGGGCGCCGGCATCGCGTTCAATGCGTTCGAGATCGAGCCCGGGCTCGGTGTGGACATCTCGGTGCACGCGCTGACCAAATATCCGTCGGGTGGCGCCGACGTGATGATGGGGTCGGCCACCACGCGCAACGAGCAGCTGCATCTGCAGCTGAAGGCCACGCACATGCGCATGGGCTGGGGCGTTGGCGGCAACGATGCCGAGCTGCTGCTGCGCTCGCTGCCGACGCTGCCCCTGCGCTATCACGCACAAGACGCGGTCGGCCGCCAGTTGGCGGCGTGGTGGAGCGCGCGTGCCGAGGTCTCGCAGGTGCTGCACCCGGCGCTGGCCGGGTCCCCGGGGCACGAAGCCTGGCAACGGCTGTGCAGCGCGTCGGCCGGGCTGTTCTCTGTCGTGTTCGACGCGCGCTACAGCGCCGCGCAAGTGCATGCGTTCGTCGATGCGCTGCGGCTGTTCAAGATCGGTTATTCCTGGGCCGGGCCAGTCAGCCTGGTGGTTCCTTATGAGCTGAGCTCGATGCGTGCACGACCGAGGTGTAAGGGCACGCTGGTGCGCTTTTCTGTCGGCTTGGAAGCGGTCGAGGACTTGATCGGCGACTGCGAGCAGGCGCTGCGGGCGCTGGCTGTTTGAGCGTCGGACTCAGGCCTTGGATGAGACTTTATGTCTCATCAACCTTCCTTTTTCACGATCCCAATCTCGTTTCTTTTCGGTGTCGCGCTTGTCGTGCTCGGCCTTGCCTTTCGCCAGCGCGATCTCGGCTTTCACCAGGCCGCCTTTGTAGTGAAGGTTCAGGGGCACCAGCGTGAAGCCCTTCTGCTCCACCTTGCCGACCAGCCGCTTGATCTCTTCCTTGTGCATCAGCAGCTTTTTGGTGCGGTCGGCTTCGGGGCTGATGTGGGTCGAGGCGCTGCGCAGCGCATTGATGCGGCAGCCGATCAGGAACAGCTCGCCGTCACGGATCACCACATAGCCGTCTGTCAACTGGACCTGGCCGGCGCGTATCGCCTTGATCTCCCAGCCCTGCAGCATCATGCCGGCTTCGTAGCGTTCTTCGATGTGATAGTCGAACCGCGCGCGACGGTTCTCGGCAATAGACATGAGCGGGCAATCGCGCGGGGGACGCGTCCATAGAATGGCGGCATTGTATGAAGCACGTCAAAAAGTCAGTGCTGCTGTGGTACTCGCCGCACGAGATGTATGCCTTGGTCACCGCAGTGGCCGACTATCCGAAGTTCCTGCCCTGGTGCGCCCGCGCCGAGGTGCTGGAACACACCGACACCATGATGACCGCACGGCTGCATCTGGCCTTTGCAGGTATCCGCCACGCCTTCACCACCCGCAACGAACACGACACCGACCGCGCGGTGCGGCTGACGCTGGTCGACGGGCCGTTCTCGGTGCTCGAAGGCCAGTGGCTGTTCCAGCCGGTGGGCGCTGAAACCCAGGCTTGCAAGATCGAGTTCGAGTTGCGCTATGCCTTTGCCAGCGCGGCACTCGAAGCCGTGGTCAGCCCGGTGTTCGACCGCATTGCCAGCACCTTCGTCGATTCCTTCGTCAAGCGCGCCGCGCACGTCTATGGCGAGCGCTGAGCACGTGGCGCTCATCTCGGTGTTGGTGGTGACCAGTCCTGCCGCGGGGCAGGTTCAGCAGGTCGACCTGCTGCTGCCCACGGGAGCCTCGGTGCGCGACGCACTATTGCGCAGTGGCCTGGAACTGCCGGTGGAACTGGTGGAGGGCGCCGCGCTGAAAGTCGGCGTGTGGGGGCAGTTGCGATCGCTCGACCATGTCTTGCGCGACCAGGACCGTGTCGAGTGCTACCGAGCGCTGCAGATCGACCCGAAGGACGCCCGGCGCTTGCGGCACCGCCAGCAGCGCCGCAGCCCACGCTGATCGGTGGGCGACGCGGCGCCTAATTGCAGTCGGCGTTGATCGTGGCCTGGTTGCGGCCAACTTCTTCGGCGCGGGCCTTGTCGTCGAGGAACTCGCGCTCGCCCTTGTCATTGACGCGGGCCACGCGCAGGCCGTCGGTGAGCCCGCGCAAGTTGTTGCGGGCGCGGCTGCAGTTGTCGGCTTTCTGTGCCGCCAGCTTCTCGGACTCGGCCTTTGCTTTCGCCGCCTTGTCCTGCTCTTCCTTGCGCAGCTTGGCCTCAAGTTCAGGCTCCACGCCCTTCGGCGCTGCCAGCCCGGCAGGTGCTGCCGACGCGGCAGGTGCCGCCGAAGCTGCCAGCGTCGGCAGGGCGCGTCGGTTCACAGCAGCTGGCCGCTGCAAGATGCTGGCCTCGGGCACGCCCGCCGGGGGTGGGAGGTCGCTGTATTGAACCTGGTTGTTCTTGTCTCGCCACTTCCACTGTGCCGCCGCCGGCGTGCACAAGCTGGCGATGAGCGCCACTCCACAGATCGCGACGTACCCAGGATGCATGCTGACCCCTCAAGTCTGACTGGCGAAAAGTGTAACCGTGGCGCTGTGACGCGGGGGGCTCATGCGAAGCGCAAAAGCGTGCGTCTGTTGCGCTTCCCTATAATTTCGTTTTGCGTCAGGAGCCCTTTCCATGCGCCTACTTGGTAAAGCGCTCACCTTCGACGATGTGTTGTTGGTGCCAGCGTTCTCCCAGGTGTTGCCCCGCGACACCAGCTTAGCCACCCGGCTCTCGCGCAACATCCAGCTCAACCTGCCGCTCGTGTCGGCGGCCATGGACACCGTCACCGAAGCCCGCCTGGCGATCGCCATTGCGCAAGAGGGCGGCATGGGCATCGTGCACAAGAACCTGAGCGTGAAGCAGCAGGCCGCCGAGGTGGCGCGGGTCAAGCGCTATGAATCCGGCATCCTGCGCGACCCGATCACGGTGACACCCAACACGCCGGTGCGCCAGGTCGTCGAGCTGTCGCGCCAGCACGGCGTGTCGGGCTTTCCGGTGCTGGAGGGCACGCGGGTGGTGGGCATCGTCACCAACCGCGACCTGCGCTTCGAGACCCGGCTCGACGCACCGGTGCGCGAGATCATGACGCCGCGCGAGCGCCTCGTCACCGTCGACGAACGTGCCACGCTGGAAGACGGCAAGGCGCTGATGCACCTGCACAAGCTCGAGCGCGTGCTGGTGCTCAACAGCGACGGCGAGTTGCGCGGCCTGATGACGGTGAAGGACATCACCAAGCAGACCAGTTTCCCGAGCGCGGCGCGCGATGCGCAAGGCAAGCTGCGCGTGGGTGCGGCGGTCGGCGTGGGCGAGGGCACCGAAGAGCGCGTCGAGGCGCTGGTGCGTGCCGGCGTCGATGCGATCGTGGTCGACACCGCGCACGGCCACAGCGCGGGTGTGATCGAGCGGGTGCGCTGGGTCAAGCAGCACTACCCGAACGTCGATGTGATCGGCGGCAACATCGCCACCGGCTCGGCCGCACTGGCGCTGGTCGAGGCCGGCGCTGATGGTGTGAAAGTGGGCATCGGCCCCGGCTCGATCTGCACCACCCGCATCGTGGCCGGTGTCGGCGTGCCGCAGATCACCGCGATCGACAACGTGGCGAAAGCGCTGGCCGGCAGCGGCGTGCCGCTGATCGCCGATGGTGGCATCCGCTACTCGGGCGACATCGCCAAGGCGCTGGCCGCCGGTGCGCACACCGTGATGATGGGCGGCATGTTCGCTGGCACCGAGGAAGCGCCGGGCGAGATCGTGCTGTTCCAAGGCAGAAGTTATAAAAGCTACAGAGGCATGGGCAGCATCGGCGCGATGCAGCAGGGCAGTGCCGACCGCTACTTCCAGGACAACACCGGCGCCAATCCGAACGCCGACAAACTCGTGCCCGAAGGCATCGAAGGCCGTGTGCCGTACAAGGGCTCGATGATCAGCATCGTGTTCCAGATGGCCGGTGGCATCCGCGCCTCGATGGGCTACTGCGGTTGCGCCACCATTGAAGACATGCGAAGCCGCGCCGAATTTGTCGAGATCACCAGTGCTGGCATCCGCGAGAGCCACGTCCACGACGTGCAGATCACGAAGGAAGCGCCGAACTACCGTTCGGAATGACAACGCCCGTGACCGCAGACGCTGGTGCGGCGGTGCCGGCCGACGCCTTGAAGCCGCCCTCGCCCAAGCTGCCGCGCGACAAGCGCGCAGCGGCCATGCCCTTCATCCTGATTGCCGTGCTGATCGACATGGTGTCGATCGGCATCATCGTGCCGGTGATCCCGGCGCTGGTCGGCAGCCTCACTGGCTCGCAGGCCGATCACGCCTTCTGGCTCGGCGTGGTCAGCTTCGCGTTCGGCATCGCCAATTTCTTCGGCGCGCCGATCCTGGGCGGGCTGTCCGACCGTTACGGTCGGCGCCCGGTGCTGTTGCTGGGTTTCTGCGGTCTGGCGTTCACTTTCTTTGCCACGGCCTTGTCGTCCACCTTGTGGATGTTGATCGTGGTGCGCTTGCTGGGTGGCGGCTTGCAGGCCAATGCGGCGGTCGCCAACGCCTATGTGGCCGACATCTCCGCACCCGAGGAGCGGGCCAAGCGCTTCGGCATGCTGGGCGCGATGTTCGGCATCGGCTTCATCCTCGGCCCGGCGATGGGTGGTGTGCTCGGTGCCATCGATTTGCACCTTCCGTTTTTTGTGGCCGGTGGCTTTGCACTGGTGAACCTGGCCTACGGCTGCTTCGTGCTGCCTGAATCGCTGCCCATGGATCGGCGGCGGCCTTTCACATGGCAATCGGCCAACCCGATCACCTCGCTGAAGGCGCTTGCGAAGCTCAAAGGTGTCGGCCGCTTGGTGGGCGTGATCGCCTGCACTGGCCTGGCTCAGGGCGTGCTCTACAACTGCTGGGTGCTGTACGCCACCTTCAAATTCGGCTGGGATTCCAGCGCGAACGGCTGGTCGCTGGCGGCCATCGGTGTGGTCTCGGTGTTCGTGCAGGGCTACCTGCTGGGCAAGCTGCTGAAGCGGTTTCCGCCGCATCGGCTGGCGGTTTTCGGCCTGATCTCGTCAACGCTGGCCTATGCGCTGTGGGGCGCTGCGGTGGCCGGCTGGATGATGTATGCGGTGATCTTCGCCAACGTGCTGGGCTTCACCGTCAGTTCGTCGATCCAGAGCATCGTCTCCGGGGCCGCCGACGATCGCAGCCAGGGCCAAACGATGGGCTCGGTGAGTGCGCTCAACAGCCTGACGGCCGTGATGGGGCCGCTGATCACCACACCGCTGCTGGTGGCGGTGTCGCACCTGCCGCAAGGGCACTGGGCGATTGGCGCGCCGCTGTACTGTGGGGCGCTGCTCCAGGCGATGGCGCTGTTCTTGGCGTGGACACACTTCCGACGCATGGGCACTCCGCCACCGCGTGCCGCGTTGGCCACGCCGGGCACCCCGTGACGCCGGGTCCAGGTCGCTCACCTCCTCTCAACCGATGCCCATGCACGACAAGATCCTCATCCTCGACTTCGGCTCGCAAGTCACCCAGCTGATCGCCCGCCGCGTCCGCGAGGCGCAGGTGTACTGCGAGATCCACCCGAACGACGTGTCCGATGATTTCATCCGCGGCTTCGGGGCCAAGGGCATCATCCTGTCGGGCAGCCACGCCAGCACCTATGAAGACCACCAGCTGCGCGCGCCGGCCGCCGTGTGGGATTCGGGTGTGCCGGTGCTGGGCATCTGCTACGGCATGCAGACGATGGCGGTGCAGCTGGGCGGCACGGTCAGCTGGAGCGACCACCGCGAATTCGGCTATGCCGAGGTGCGTGCGCATGGCCACACGCCACTGCTCAATGACATCGCCGACTTCACCACCACCGACGGCCATGGCATGCTGAAGGTGTGGATGAGCCACGGCGACAAGGTCACCACGCTGCCGCCGGGCTTCAAGCTGATGGCCAGCACCCCGAGCTGCCCGATCGCCGGCATGGCCGATGAGGCTCGCGGCTACTATGCATTGCAGTTCCACCCCGAAGTGACGCACACCGTGCAGGGCATGGCGATGCTGACGCGCTTCGTGCGCGACATCGCCGGCTGCGCGGGCGACTGGGTCATGGGCAATTACGTCGACGAAGCCGTGGCGCGCATCCGCGAGCAGGTCGGCGACGAGGAAGTGATCCTCGGCCTGTCGGGCGGTGTCGACAGCAGTGTGGCCGCGGCGTTGATCCACCGCGCCATCGGCAACCAGCTGACCTGCGTGTTCGTTGACCACGGCCTGCTGCGGCTGAACGAAGGCGCGATGGTGATGGACATGTTCGCCGGCCGGCTGCACGCCAAGGTGATCCATGTGCAGGCGCAGGCGCAGTTCCTCGGCCACCTGAAGGGCGTCACCGACCCCGAGGCCAAGCGCAAGATCATCGGGCGCGAGTTCGTCGAGGTGTTCCAGGCCGAGGCCAACAAATTGAAGGCGGCTGATGCGTCTGCCAAAGGTGCGAAGTGGTTGGCGCAAGGCACGATCTACCCCGACGTGGTCGAGAGTGGCGGCACCGCCAGCAAGAAGGCCACGATCAAGAGCCACCACAACGTCGGCGGCTTGCCCGCCACGCTGGGCCTGAAGCTGCTGGAGCCGCTGCGTGAGCTGTTCAAGGACGAGGTGCGAGCGCTCGGCGTGGCGCTGGGCCTGCCGCACGACATGGTCTACCGACACCCGTTCCCCGGCCCCGGTCTGGGCGTGCGCATCCTGGGCGAGGTGAAGCCGGAGTTTGCCGCGCTGCTGCAGCGTGCCGATGCCATCTTCATCGACGAGTTGCGCGCGGCCATCGACCCGGCCACCGGCAAGAGCTGGTACGACCTGACCAGCCAGGCCTTCGCCGTCTTCCTGCCGGTCAAGAGCGTCGGCGTGATGGGCGACGGCCGCACCTACGAATGGGTCGTGGCCCTGCGCGCGGTGCAGACCAGCGACTTCATGACCGCCGACTGGGCCGAGCTGCCGTATTCATTGTTGAAGAAGGTCAGCAGCCGCATCATCAACGAGGTGCGCGGCATCAACCGCGTGACCTACGACGTGAGCAGCAAGCCGCCAGCGACGATCGAGTGGGAATGAGTGGGCGTAGCGGCAGTACCCGGACCTGTTCTATCTGTATCCACATCACAAGGAGACACTGACATGGCACCGAACAGCAATCGACAATGGATCTTGAAGAAGCGGCCAGTGGGCGAAGTCGCTGACGACGATCTGGTGATCGAGACGACACCGATCCCGAAGGCCGGTGAGGGCGAGGTCGTGCTGCGCACGCACTACCTCTCGCTCGACCCGACCAACCGCATCTGGATGAGTGACATGGTCCAGTACATGCCGCCCGTGGCGCTGAACACGGCCATGCGGGGCGCGGTGATGGGCGAGGTGGTCGAAAGCCGCAGCCCCGGCTACCAGATCGGCGATCAGGTGATGGGCCTGGCCACCTGGAGCGACTACTGCTGCGTGTCGGCTGCGAACCTGCAGCTCTGCCCACAGCTGCCTGGCATTCCGGTGAAGGAAGTGTTCGGCATTTACACCATCGTCGGCCCGACGGCGTACTTCGGTGTGGTCGACATCGGCCAGCCGAAAGTCGGCGAAACGCTGGTGGTGTCAGGCGCGGCCGGGGCCGTCGGTGCCTTGGTCGGGCAGATCGCCAAGACCATGGGCTGCCGGGTGATCGGCATCGCTGGCGGCCCGGACAAGTGCAAGATGATCGTCGACGAGCTGGGCTTCGACGCGGCCATCGACTACAAGGCGCAAGACGTCGATGCGAGGCTGCGTGAGTTGTGCCCCGCAGGCGTCGACATCTATTTCGACAATGTCGGCGGCGACATCCTCGACGCGGCGCTCGGGCAGATGAACCTGTTCGGTCGGGTGATCGTGTGCGGTTTGATCTCCGGCTACAACGCCGACGGCCATGTGCCGGGCCCGAAGAACTACGGCAACATCCTGATGAAGCGCCTGAAGGTGCAGGGCTTCATCGTGCTCGACTACATCCCGCGTTTTGCCGAGGCCTACCGCGCGCTGACCCAGTGGCACGGGCAGGGGAAATTGAAGTGGCACATTCACCAGGTCGATGGCCTGGAGAACGCGGTCCAGGCCGTGCGCATGCTCTACACCGGGGGCAACAACGGCAAGCTGATGGTCAAGGTGGCGTGACGTCAGCAAGCCTGGATCACACACAGCGTTCGTCCCAGCCTCGGCGTGTCTTGGTGCTCGGAGGCACGGGCACCATCGGCCGTGCCACGGTGCATGCGCTGGTGCAGCGTGGGCACGAGGTGGTCTGCTTCGTTCGCCCGCGTGCTGGCGTGGGCGGGGCGCTGGCGGCCGACGACAGCCTGCGTTTGCTGGCCGGTGCGGCGGTGCGCTTCGGCGATGTCAGCGACCCGGCATCACTGGCCCGCGAGGGGTTTCAGGGCGAGCACTTCGATGCGCTGGTGTCCTGCCTGGCCTCGCGCACCGGCGCACCGAAGGATGCGTGGGCCATCGATCACCAGGCGCATCTGAATGCGCTTGCCGCGGCGCAAAAAGCCGGCGTGACGCAGGTCGTGCTGCTGTCGGCCATTTGCGTGCAAAAGCCACTGCTCGCGTTTCAGCACGCCAAGCTGGCGTTCGAGAAAGTGCTGATCGAGTCAGGCTTGAATTACTCGATCGTGCGGCCCACCGCGTTCTTCAAGTCGCTGTCGGGGCAGGTCGTTCGGGTCCGCAAGGGCAAGCCCTTTCTGGTGTTCGGCGATGGCACATTGACCGCCTGCAAGCCGATCAGCGACGCCGATCTGGGCGCCTACCTGGCGGATTGCCTGGACGACGCCAGCCGCCACCACCGCGTGCTGCCGATCGGCGGGCCGGGCGAGGCGATCACGCCACGGCAACAAGGTGAGCACCTGTTCGCGTTGCTCGGACAGCCGCCGCGCTTCAAACAGGTGCCGGTCGCATTGCTCGACGTCATCATCGCTGTGCTCGCCACCCTGGGGCGCGTGGTGCCGACGCTTGCGGCCAAGGCCGAGCTGGCGCGCATCGGGCGTTACTACGCCACCGAATCGATGCTGGTGCTCGACCCAACCACCGGCCGTTATGACGCGGCCGCCACGCCATCCACCGGCAGCGACACGCTGTTCGATCACTACGCACGCCTCGCGCGCGGCGAAGCCACTGCCGAGCGCGGCGACCACGCGGTGTTCTGAGCTGGCCGGCGAGGCCGATTTACACGGTCGGCATCGAGGCGAACCGAAAGCCGCCGTGGCCGTCAGCCTTGACGGCATACATCGCGTGGTCGGCAGTGGCCAGCAGTTCGCTGACGCTTTGCCCGTCCTGCGGATACCGGCTGATGCCGATGCTGGCACCGACCTTCATCTCGACGCCGAAGACATCGATCGGCACGTTGATACCGCTAAGCAGTTTTTCGGCCACAGCGATCAGTTGGGGGTGGGGGGTCGGCCCATCCAGCAGCACCACAAATTCATCGCCACCGATGCGCGCCACCGTGTCGCCTTCCCGCATCATGGCGAGCAGCCGTTGCGCCACCGCCTTCAGGACCAGGTCACCGGTGTCGTGGCCGAACCGGTCGTTGATGTCCTTGAAATCATCGAGGTCGATGAACAGCACACTGACCTCACCGCCGTAGCGGCGCGCGTGGATCATCGCCTTTTCGAGCTGCGAGACGAACATGCGACGGTTCGGCAAGCCGGTCAGCACGTCGTGCAGGGCCATGTGTTCCAGCGCCTGCTGGTTGTTCTGCAACTGCGACAGGTTCTGGTTGATCTGCTGGTGCATCTGCTGCAGGCTGCGCGCGAGCGTGCCGATCTCGTCCTGCCGATCGACGGGCAGCTCACCCAAGGGCTGGCCGCTGGCGACAGCGTGGGCTGCGACGCTCATCGCGTTGATCGGCTGGGTGAAGGCCCGCGCCAGCACCGCCGCCAGCACCAGGCAGCCCAGGCACAGCCCGAGCACGATCTGCAGAATGGTCACGCCGAGTCGACGGGCCTGCGCGACCACCACGGCCAGCGGTTGCGCGAGACCCAGCACCAGCCGCTGCTCATGCGAGGGCAGATCGATCGGCTGCCCGATGAAGGCGGCGACCACAGCTTCGCTGCCCAGGGTGCTGTCGCTGGCGTCGAAAACGACATGGTCGCGTTGGCCTTGCACGATGTCGCGCGTCAGCGGGAACTCCTCATCGATCAGGATGCGGCGCCCCCGGTCGAAGCCGAAGGTGCGTGACGGGTCCGGGTGGATCAGGATGTCGCCGTCGTCGTTGGCGAGGAACAGCTTGAAGTTCGCTGGCAGGTCGGCCGCGAGCAGCGCGAACATGCCGTTCAGGTCCACATTGACCACCACCACGCCGATGGCTGTGCCGAGCCCATCGGTGACCGGTGTGGCGAGTTGCAAGGCCGGCTGGTCCAGTCCGGCGTAGGTGCCGCGCTCGTGGTTGACCGCGATCTCCGACAGGTAGAACTCACCCGCGCGCAACTGCAGGGTTTCGGCGACGTAGGGGTAGTGGCCTTTTTCCTGCAACTCGTCGCCCAGCACCTCGGCGGGGATGTCGCCTTGGCGATCGACGCGCACCCGCTCCATGCCGTGGTCGCTGGCTGAAATGAGGCGAATCTGAAAGTACGACGGGTTGGCCGCCATCATCCTGTCGAACAGCGTGGCCAGTTGCCGGGCCTGCGCGGCATCGGAATGCTGCAGCACCGCCAGCGCGCTGGGCAGACGGGCCAGCACCTGGAGGTTGCGGGTGATTTCCTGCTGCGACAGCGTGATGCGCCGCGCCAGCACCTGGGTCGATGTCAGCAGCCGGTCCTGCGCCGAGTCGACCAGCAGCTGACGGCTGGTGCGGTATGCGTACAGGCCGGTCAGGCCGGAGGCGAGCACACCGACCGCCGCCAGCAGCAGGGCAAGCTTGCGGGCGATGCTCAGTTTCACGGTGCCAGGACCTTGCTCGCGCGATCGCCCGACACGATGCGGCTCCACAGTTGATTGCGCCGTTCCTCGCTCTCCACAGGCTGCAACCAGCGCAGCATGTTGTTGTCCATGTCGTCGGGCTCGGTCGAGGTGGTGTTGTTCAGCCCCTGCCTGCCCACCAACACCTGGCCCGGCTCGCTTTCCAACAAATCATTGATCCACGCGGTGGCGAGCCCCGGGTTGCGCGCGCTGCGGGTGATGACCCAGCAATCGAGCCAGGCGAGCGCACCTTCCTTCGGCAACGCATAGCCGACATCCAGCCCGGCGGCATTGCACAACTGCAGCTGCTGCTTACCGAAATTGGCGAACATCAGCGCGGCCTGTCGGCGCTTGAACAACGCCACCGATTCATCGGGGCGCGTGTAGAAACCACTGACGTTCCTGCGCAGTGCAATCAGTCTATCGGCCGCGCGGGGCCAGTCCCGGTCATTCAGCCTGAACGGCGACTTCAGCCCGAGCGAGATGGCGGCCAGCGAGAAATTGTGGGTGCCACCGTTGTAGGCAATCACCTTGCCGCGATAGCGCTCGTCCCACAACGCGGCGATCGAGTCTGGAGGAACCGACACCTGCTTGCGGTCGTAGATCAGCCCCATCTCGGAGTAGGTGTACGGAATGGCGTAGATCGCGCCATCGTGGACGATGCCGGGAATCGATGCGAGGTTGCGAAAGCGCGGCCGCTGGCGCGCCAGGTTCGGCAGGGCATCGGTCGCGATGCCGACCACCAGACCCTTGCGGATGTAGCGTTGCAATTCAGCCGTGTTGACCGCAAAGACATCGAAGTCCCGCGCGCCATTCGCGATGATCTTGTTCCAGAGATCCAGGTCGGAGTCGATGGTCGTGACCTCGACCTTGACGCTGTGACGACGCTCGAAGGTCTGGACGATGTCGGAATCTGCATAGCCGGGCCAGGCCAGCACACGCAGGGTATCGCTGGCCGCGCGTGCCGACCCCGAAGCCGTCGCCACCAAGGCGCTACAGAACTGCCGACGATTGAAGTACCGATGGACCATGCGGGCCCGTACTTTAATGTGTCACCGCGTCGTGCCTGGGTGGCCATCCACCCGGCGCTGGATCAGTAAGCCAACCCCAGGTTGTAGGCACCGACAATGCCTGTGGTGCGCAGCACCCGCACCACCAGCGTGCGGCCTGAGGCAGCGTGGCACGCTGGCGGAGGCATCTCTGCCAGTGCAAGTCCCTCAAGGCCGACCTCGTGTTGGCCTTTTTTGTGGCGGTTCCGTTTGAAGCCA
>JAKFUQ010000200.1 GCA_021732645.1 Rhizobacter sp.
TGGCCGTCCCTACGTTGCCTGTGTTTGCAAAACCGGACGCGGTGCCGGTGACGGTGACCGTCGGCGACGTCACCACGGCGTTGTCGGCCGGTGAGGTGAAGTCGATGGAGCACGATGCCCACACCGGCAATGCAGCACACGTCATGAGCGCTGCGACCATGGTCTTCAGGATCGACCCCATGCTGACTCCCTGCTGGCACTCCACCGCGGAGGACGCGACCACCGCAAACCTCGGTAGCCGTGCGTTGGCACAGAGATTGATGAAGTCTTGTGTCGGGTCGATGAAATGTTTAGACAGCAGGCCGAGAGCACTGCAGGTACGAACAGCGCTGCCGTCAATCAATCGGCAACGCAGTCGTCTTCTTCACCGTGCGAAGCACCAGCATCGAGTTCGAGCGCGTCACGCCCGGCAGGCTGGACAGCACATGGCTGTGGAAGCGCTCCAGGTCTTCGGCGTCGCGGTAGGTGAAGCGCAGCAGGTAGTCGTTGGTGCCGGCCACGTAGAAGCAGTCGTGGATCTCGGGCACGTCGCGGATGGCTTGCTCGAAGGTGTCCATCGTCGCGCGGGTGAGTTTTTCCAGGTTGACGATGGTGTAGCTGGTGCCATGGCGCCCGACCCGCTTCGGATCGACCAGCGCCACGACCTTTGCGATCACGCCGCTGTCTTCCAGCGCCTTGACCCGGCGCAGACAGGCCGACGGCGACAGATGCACCCGCTCGGCGAGCTCGATGTTGGTGAGCTTCGCATCGTCCTGCAGCACCTCCAGCAGGGCGCGGTCGATGGCATCCAATATCGCTTCATGGCCTTGACTTCGCATGATTCCTCAGAAAACTCAACTGATACGCTTGATTATTGCGTTCAGCAGACCGCCCTACCCGCCAAAGCGCTGGCAAATTTCAAGCGTAAGCCTCTAAACTGACTTGATGAAACCGGTGCTTCCACGGCGAATCTGAAAGACACCACGATGCCGACCCCACTCGACGCGTACTGGATGCCCTTCACTGCCAACCGGCAATTCAAAGCGGCGCCGCGGATGGTCTCTGGCGCGGCCGGCATGCACTACAGCACGCCAGACGGACGACAGGTGCTCGACGGTGTGGCAGGCCTGTGGTGCGTCAACGCGGGCCACGCTCGCCCGCGCATCACCCAGGCGATCCAGAAGCAGGCCGCCGAGCTCGATTTCGCGCCGCCGTTCCAGATGGGCCACCCGAAGGTGTTCGAACTGGCCGAGCGCCTGGTTGAACTCACGCCCGCAGGCCTGACCAAGGTGTTCTTCACCAACTCGGGCTCGGAGTCGGTCGACACCGCGCTGAAGATGGCGCTGGGCTACCACCGCGTGCGCGGCGAAGGCCAGCGCACCCGCCTGATCGGCCGCGAGCGTGGTTATCACGGCGTCAATTTCGGTGGTATCTCGGTCGGTGGCATGGTGGCCAACCGCAGGATGTTCGGCACGATGCTGGGCGGCGTCGATCACATCCGCCACACGCACGACCCACAGCGCAACTCGTACAGCAAGGGCCAGCCCGAGCACGGCGCCGAGCTGGCCGACGATCTGGAGCGGCTGATCGCGCTGCACGACGCCTCGACCATCGCCGCCGTCATCGTCGAGCCGGTCGCGGGATCGACCGGGGTGCTGGTGCCACCGAAGGGCTACCTGCAACGCCTGCGTTCGATCTGCGACCAGCACGGCATCCTGCTGATCTTCGACGAGGTCATCACCGGCTTCGGTCGCATCGGCTCCCCCTTCGCCGCCAACCATTTCGGCGTGACGCCCGACCTGATGACGGTCGCCAAAGGGATGACCAACGGCTGCGTGCCGATGGGGGCGGTGTTCGCCAAACAGTTCATCTACGACGCTTTCATGACCGGCCCGGAACACCTGGTCGAGTTCTTCCACGGCTACACCTACTCGGGCCACCCGCTGGCCTGCGCGGCGGCACTGGGCACGCTGGACACCTATGCCGAAGAGGGCCTGCTGACCCGCGCCCGCGATGTGGCGCCGACGTTTGAGGCGGCGCTGCACTCGCTGGCCGGGCTGCCGAATGTGGTGGACATCCGCAACATCGGGCTGGTCGGCGGCATCGAACTGGCGCCGATCGCGGGCGAGCCCGGCAAGCGGGCATTCGATGTCTTCCTCGACTGCTGGGAACGTGGCGTGCTGGTGCGCACCACCGGCGACACCGTGGCGCTGTCGCCACCGCTGATCATCGAGCCGCAGCACATCGAACAGATCGCGGGCACGCTGGCCCAAGCGATCAAGCGGGCCGCCTGAACGCAGGCGGCCGGACTGACGACCCGCCGCCGACCCGTTACCTGCCACCCCACCCGCCATGAGCTTCCTCGACACCGATCGCGATCTGGCGCGCCGCTCGTATTACGACGCGACCGTGCAGCGCCCGGCCGCATCGCCCGCACTGGCCGCAGACATCGAGTGCGATGTCGCGATCGTCGGCGGCGGTTTGGCCGGGCTGTCGGCGGCGATCGAGCTGGCCGACCGTGGCTATGACGTCGTGCTGCTCGAAGCCCGGCAAGTCGGCTGGGGCGCCTCGGGGCGCAACGGTGGGCAGGCGCTGGCAGGCCTCGCCTGCGAACAGGACACCATCGAAGCGCAGCTCGGCCTCGACGAGGCGCGCCGCGTGTGGGCGATGACGATCGAGGCGCTGGCACTGATCCAGCAGCGCTGCGCGCGTTTCCACATCGAATGCGACTGGCGCCCCGGTTACCTGAGCCTGGCCGTCAGCGACCGCAAGGCGCGCGAGCTGCAGGCCTGGCAGGTCCGCATGCAGTCGCTTTACGGCCACGAGACCAGCTGGATCTCACCTCAACAACTGCCGCACTGGATTGCCAGCCCGCGCTTTCACAGCGGACTGCACGACCCGCTGTCGGGTCATCTGCATCCGATGAAGTACAGCCTGGGTCTGGCGCGCGGGGCGGCCCAGCTCGGCGTGCGTCTGTTCGAAAACTCCACCGTCACCGGGCTCGATGCGGCAGTCACCTCCGGCGGCTCGGTGCGGCTGCGCACGGTCGGCGGCAGCGTGCGGGCGGCGCATGTGCTGTTGGCCGGCAATGTGTACCTGCAGGGCGTGGCACCGGTGCTGGAGCCGCGCATCATGCCGGTCGGTACCTACATCATTGCGTCCGAAGTATTGGACGCGGCACTGGCGCAGTCGCTGATCCCCTCCGGCGCCGCGGTCTGCGATACCAATTTCGTGCTCGATTACTTCCGCGTTGCGCACCACAGCACCGCGGCGGGGGGTGACCACCGCATGCTCTACGGCGGGCGGGTCAGCTACAGCACGGCCACACCGATGAACCTGGCCGCCAGCATGCAAAAACGCATGGCGCAGACCTTCCCGCAACTGAGCCGCACGGGCGTCGAATTTTCCTGGGGTGGCTTTGTCGACATCTCGATGAACCGAGCGCCAGATTTCGGTCGCCTGGCCGATCGCTTGCCGACTGGCCCGGCAAGCGGGCTGTCGAACGTCTACTATTTGCAGGGCTTTTCGGGCCACGGTCTGGCACTGACCGGCATGGCGGGCAAGCTGGTGGCTGAGGCCATTGACGGCGACGCGCGCCGCTTCGACACCTTCAGCCGACTGAAGCACTGTGCGTTTCCCGGGGGCAGGTTGTTACGCATGCCGGTCTTGGTCGCGGGCATGGCTTACTACCGATTGAAGGATTTGCTGTGAAGCGGGTGCGCGGGCACAGTCATTGCACGCAGGGATGTGGCCGTGCGGTCCGGCGGATCGCGCTGCGCATCGCGTAAGTCTTCTACTCACCCCCCCATGAAACGCAAACCCCTCGTCCTGGTACCGGCCTGCCACCGCACGCTCGATGGTCACGTCACCCACACCGTCGGCAAGAAATACACCGAGGCCGTGCGGCTGGCCGGGTGCCTGCCGCTGTTGTTCACCACCATCGAGGACCCCGATGAGATGAGCAACCTGCTGGACATGGCCGATGGCGTGCTGCTGACCGGCTCGCCGTCGAATGTGCATCCCCGCCATTTCGGCGAAGCGGTGCACGACACCCGCCTGCCGCTCGATCCCGACCGCGATGCGGCCACGCTGGCGCTGATTCCCCAGGCGATTGCGCGCGGCATCCCGCTGATGGCGATTTGCCGCGGCTTTCAGGAGGTCAACGTCGCACTCGGCGGCAGCCTGTTCCAGGCGGTGCATGAAATCGACGGACAACTCGACCACCGCGGCGCCGATGAGGGCGCGCTCGACGTGGTCTACGGACCGGCTCATCCAGTCAGCCTGGAACCCGGTGGCGTGCTCTCGGCTTTGTTGCAGCGCGAGACGATAGCGGTCAACTCGGTGCACGGCCAGGGCGTGCGTCGCTTGGCGCCCGCCTTGCGGGCCGAAGCCAGCGCACCTGATGGCTTGATCGAAGCGTTCTCGCTGCGCCCCGACGCCACACCCTCACCGGGCTTTGTGCTGGGTGTGCAATGGCACCCGGAATGGCAAGCTCACCTCAATGCGGTGTCGATCCAACTGTTCGAAGCCTTCGGGCTGGCCTGCAGCAACTTTCGCGACCGTCACCGAGGCCCCGATGGAGCGCGTTGACAGAACCACGACGACCCACACGACAACAACTGCAACTCCTCAAGGTGACATCCCATGGTGGCCCGAGAAAACTTCACATTCAGTGACCTCGAAAACTGGTTCAACGAACGCCGCGTGACCGAGATCGAGTGCCTGGTGCCCGACCTCACCGGCGTGGCCCGCGGCAAGATCCTGCCGCGCGAGAAATTCACCGAAGACCGCGGCATGCGGCTGCCCGAGGCCATCGTCGCCATCGGCGTGACCGGCGAGTTCCCCGAAGAAGGCCCGTATTACGACGTGATCCACGCCACCGACCGCGACATGCACCTGCGCCCCGACCCGTCCACCGTGCGCATCGTGCCGTGGGCCACCGACCCGACCGCGCAGGTCATCCACGACTGCTACGACCGTGACGGCGTGATGATTCCGTATGCGCCACGCTCGGTGCTGCGCCGCATCTGCGACCTCTATGACGCCGAAGGCTGGGCGCCGGTGGTCGCGCCCGAGCTCGAGTTCTACCTGATCGAGCGCAACGCCGACCCCAACACCCCACTGCGCCCGCCGAAAGGCCGCAGCGGACGTGCCGAAACCTCACGGCAGGCGTATTCGATCGATGCGGTGAACGAGTTCGATCCGCTGTTCGAAGACATCTACGACTACTGCGAGAAAATGGAGCTGAACGTCGACACGCTGATCCACGAGGTCGGCGCCGGCCAGATGGAGATCAACTTCTTTCACGACCACCCGCTCGGGCTGGCCGACGAAGTGTTCTTCTTCAAGCGCACCATCCGCGAGGCGGCGATGCGCCACGAGATGTACGCCACCTTCATGGCCAAGCCGATGTCCAACGAGCCCGGCAGCGCCATGCATGTGCACCAGAGCGTGCTCAACAAGGTGACAGGCAAGAACATCTTCAGCAACCCCGATGGCTCGGCGTCGAAGGAGTTCTACTGGTACATCGGCGGCCTGCAGAAGTACACGCCGGCGGCGATGGCTCTGTTGGCGCCGTACGTCAACTCGTACCGGCGCCTTGCGCGATCAACGGCGGCGCCGATCAACATCCAGTGGGGCACCGACAACCGCACGGTGGGCATCCGCTCGCCGGTGGCGACCGCCGCCGCGCGGCGCATCGAGAACCGCGTGATCGGCGCCGATGCGAACCCGTATGTGGCCTTCGCCGCCACGCTGGCCTGCGGCTACCTGGGCATCAAGAACAAGATCGAGCCCAGCAGCGAATGCAAGGGCGATGCCTACCTGTCGGAGTACCAGCTGCCACGCTCGTTGAGCGAGGCGCTCGGCTGGCTGGCCGACGAGAAAGAGCTGCACGACGTGCTGGGCAAGTCGTTCATCACGGTGTATTCCGAAATCAAGGAAATCGAGCACGACGAGTTCATGAAGGTGATCTCGCCGTGGGAGCGGGAGCACTTATTGCTCCATGTGTGATTCGCACCTGTTGCTCCACGTCTGACGATCGGAACCCGTATGAACGCCGTACTCCAACCCCCCGCGACTCGCACCACCGCCGAATGGCAGGCGGCCGACACGGCGCACTACCTGCATCCGTTCACCGACTTCAAGTCGCTGGCAGCCAAGGGCTCGCGCGTCATCACCCGCGCCGACAACATCTACCTGTGGGACAGCGACGGCCACAAGATCCTCGACGCGATGTCGGGCTTGTGGTGCGTCAACGTCGGCTACGGCCAGCAGGCGCTGATCGATGCAGCCACCGAGCAGCTGAAGCAGCTGCCGTTCTACAACTCGTTCTTCCAGACGGCCACGCCACCGGCCATCGAGCTGGCCGAGTTGCTGGCCGAGGTCACACCGCCGCAGTTCAAGCATGTGTTCTTCTCGGGTTCGGGCTCCGAAGGCAACGACACCGTGGTGCGCATGGTGCGGCGCTACTGGGACGTGCTGGGGCAACCTCAGCGTAGCGTCATCATCAGCCGCAACAACGCGTACCACGGCTCGACGATGGCCGGCGCGTCACTCGGCGGCATGCGCTACATGCATGCCCAGGGCGGTCTGCCGATACCCGGCATCGTGCACATCGAGCAGCCGTTCTGGTTTCTGCATGGTCACGGCAAGTCACGCGACGAATTCGGCTTCGAAGCCGCCCGCTGGCTCGAAGCGAAGATTCTGGAAGTGGGCGCCGACAAGGTCGCCGCCTTCATCGGCGAGCCGATCCAGGGCGCCGGTGGCGTGATCGTGCCGCCCGCCACCTACTGGCCCGAGATTCAGCGCGTCTGCGACCAATACGGCATCCTGATCGTCGCCGACGAGGTGATCTGCGGCTTCGGCCGCACCGGCAACTGGTGGGGCTGCGAGACGATGGGCTTCCGGCCCGACCTGATGACTTTCGCCAAGGGCGTCACCTCCGGCTACATCCCGCTCGGCGGTGTGATGGTCGGCGAGCGCATCGCCCGCGTGATGATCGACCAGGGCGGCGAATTCGAGCACGGCTACACCTACAGTGGTCACCCGGTGGCTTGCGCGGTGGCGCTGGCCAACATCCGGCTGATCCAGCGCCTGGACCTGGTCGATCAGGTGCGCACCGACACCGGCCCGTATCTGGCCGAGCATTTCAAGGCGCTGTCCGAGCACCCGTTGATCGGCGAGGCACAGTCGGTGGGCCTGATGGGCGCGCTGCAGATCGTCAAGGACAAGTCCGCCGGCACCTGCTTTGACGGTGCGCTCGACGTCGGCATGATCTGCCGCGGCCACTGTTTCGCCAACGGCCTGATCATGCGGGCGGTTGTCGACCGCATGATCATCGCGCCGCCCTTGGTCATCACACGCGCCCAGATCGACGACATGGCTGCGCTGATACGCCTGTGCCTGGACGCGACGCTGCGCGATCTGCAGCAGCGCGGCCTGTTGTGAACACGCACCCAATGGCGCGCACTTTGCTTGTCACTCTGCCTGCGATCCACCACCATTGCCCTTCCCTGTAGCCGCAACGACGTTTGGAGACTTCACCATGACCCGATCGACACTGACGCTCAAGACCTGTGCCGCCTTCGCCGCCACGGCTGTCCTCTGGTGGAGCGGCCCGGCCGTCGCGCAAGAGGAAGAGAAGGTGCTCAACATCTACAACTGGTCGGACTACATCGCGCTCGACACGATCGCCACTTTCGAGAAGGAAACCGGCATCAAGGTGCGTTACGACAATTTCGACAACAACGAAATCGTTCACGCCAAACTGGTGGCCGGCAAGACCGGCTACGACATCGTCGTGCCATCGTCGAACTGGGCCAAGTTGCAAGCCGACGGTGGCCTGCTGCAAAAGCTCGACAAGGCGCTGCTGCCCAACTACAAGAACCTCGACCCCGCGGTACAGGCGCAACTCGCCAAGCTCGACCCCGGCAATGACTACATGGTCAACTGGCTGTGGGGCTACACCACGGTGGGCATCAATGTCGACAAGGTCAAGGCCGCACTCGGCGGCATGCCCATGCCCGACAACGCGTGGGACCTGGTGTTCAAGCCCGAGTACGTGTCGAAGCTCAAGTCTTGCGGCGTCTCCTACCTCGACTCGGCCACCGAAGTGGTGCCCGCCGCCCTGCACTACCTCGGCAAGCCCCCGTTCAGCAAAAGCGCAGCCGATTACGCCCTGGCGTCCAAGGTATTGAAGGCCGCACGCCCCAGCGTCACGCTGTTCAGCTCCTCGGGCTACATCAACGACATGGCCAGTGGCAGCATCTGCGTGGCACTCGGCTGGTCGGGCGACATCAACATCGCGAGGCAGCGTGCCATCGACGGGAAAACCGGCCAGAACATTCAGGCGCTGATCCCGAAAAGCGGTGGCATTCTGTTCTTCGACGTGATGGTGATCCCCGCCGACGCACCGCACCCGGGCAATGCGCACAAGTTCATCAACTACATCCTGAAGGCCGAGGTACACGCCAGCATCACCAACAAGGTGTTCTACGCCAACCCCAATGCGGCGTCTCGCCAGTTCGTCAAACCCGAGGTGGCCAGCAACCCAACGGTGTTTTTGTCTGAAGCCGACATGAAACCGATGGCCGCGCCCGACTCGCTGGGCAACGACCTGCGGCGCTTGATGACGCGCACCTACACCGCGTTCAAGACCGGGCTTTGATGGTCACGCCGAGTCCCCGACCGACGGAGATCCCGAGATGAGCCCTGTCAGCGCGCCCGTGAACGACCCGTCGCAGTTCTTGCAGATCCGCAACGTCACCAAGGACTTCAGCGGCTACAAGGCAGTCAACGATGTCAGCCTGAATGTCGCCAAGGGCGAAATCTTCGCGCTGCTCGGCTCCTCGGGTTGCGGAAAATCAACGCTGCTGCGCATGCTGGCGCGCTTCGAAACGCCGACTTCGGGGCAAATCCTGTTGAATGGACAGGACCTTGAAGGCATGCCGGCCTACGAATGCCCGATGAACATGATGTTCCAGAGCTACGCGCTGTTCCCGCACATGACGGTATGGGACAACGTGGCCTTCGGCCCGCGCCGCAGCGGCATGAGCAAGGACGAAGTGGCCGCGCGGGTCGAGGAAATGTTGAAGTTGGTTCAGCTCGGCAAGTTCGCCAAGCGCAAACCGCACCAGCTCTCAGGCGGTCAGCAGCAGCGCGTGGCGCTCGCTCGCAGCCTCGCGAAGAAGCCGCAGTTGCTGCTGCTCGACGAGCCGCTGGGCGCGCTCGACAAGAAGCTGCGCGAGGAAACGCAGATCGAGCTGGTCAACATCATCGAGAACGTCGGCGTCACCTGCGTGATGGTCACCCACGACCAGGAAGAGGCGATGACCATGGCCTCGCGCATTGCGGTGATGAGCGAAGGGCGCTTCCTGCAGGTCGGCGCACCGAGTGACATCTACGAAACCCCGGCCACCCGCTTCGTCGCCGACTTCATCGGCAACGTCAATCTGATGCCGGGCACGCTGACCGAAGACCATCCCGACCATGTCGTCATCGAATGTGCCGACTGCAAGCACTACGTCGGCCACGGCATCACCGGCACCGAAGGCATGGCAGTCACGGTGGCCCTGCGCCCCGAGAAAATCCGCATCGCTCGCCAGCCTCTGCCACCCACCGACAGTGAGCCCACCGGCGGGCTGAACCGGGTGCGCGGCACGGTGAAGGACTTGTCGTACTTCGGCAGCTTCACCGTCTACCACCTGGCGCTCGCCAGCGGGCTGGTGCTCAAGATCAGCGAGAGCAACACCGAGCGCCACCGCGACGACGAACTGACCTGGGGCGACACCGCGTGGGCGAGCTGGTCGCCGATGGCGCATGTGGTGCTGACGGCATGAAGTTGTTCTTCGCCACCCTGCTGCGGGGCCGCACAGCGGTCATCGGCATCCCGTATCTGTGGCTGCTGTTCTTCTTCATGCTGCCGTTCCTCATCGTCATGAAGATCAGCGTCTCGGAAATGGAGACGGTGCGCTTCAAGGACATCATCACGTTCACCGACGACGCGCTGGCCCTCACGCTGCGCTTCACCACCTACCTGTTCATCACACAGGACGACCTGTACTACAAGACCTACCTCTCCAGCCTCAAGTACGCGGCGGTCACCACCTTCTTCTGCCTGCTGATCGGCTACCCGTTTTCCTATTTCATGGCACGCGCCAAGGCGACGGTGCAGCCTGCGCTGCTGATGCTGGTGATGCTGCCGTTCTGGACCTCCTTCTTGCTGCGCGTCTATGCCTGGAAAGGGCTGCTGAGTGAAAACGGCTGGGCCTACGAGGTGCTGGTCGGCAGTGGCTTCGACCAGGTGCTGGCGGCACTCGGCCTCATCCCTGCCCCTGGTCAGCTGATGAACACGCCCTTCTCGCTGGTGCTCGGCATGACCTACACCTACCTGCCGTTCATGATCCTGCCGCTCTACGCCAACCTGTCGAAGATGGACATGCGGCTGCTTGAAGCGGCCGATGACCTCGGGGCCACGCCCTGGGTCGCGTTCTGGAAGATCACCGTGCCGCTGTCGAAGGCCGGGATCATCGCTGGGTCGATGCTGGTTTTCATCCCGTGCGTGGGCGAGTTCGTCATTCCCGAACTGCTGGGCGGGCCACAGACCTTGATGATCGGCCGCGTGCTGTGGGACGAATTCTTCAGCAACAACGACTGGCCGATGGCATCTTCGGTCGCGGTGGTGATGGTGCTGCTCATCATCGTGCCGCTGGCGATCTTCAACAAGTACCAGGCCGAAGCGACCGAAGGGCGCAGGTGATGGGCACGACCGAGGCACGCTCATGAACGCCGGCCGCTGGTTCGGCAAGGGCTGGCTGGCGATGGGCTTCGCCTTTCTCTACCTGCCCATCGTCGCGCTGGTCGTGTTCTCGTTCAACGACTCGCCGGTGCCCAACTCGTGGCGCGGCTTCACGCTGAAGTGGTACGCAGCCCTGGCCAACGACAGCGAGATGATCACCGCCTTCTGGCTGTCGCTGAAAATCGCCTTCTTCACCGCCTGCGCTTCGGTCGTCTTGGGTACGCTGGCGGCGTTCGCGCTCGTCAAGTACAAGCGATTCACCGGCCGCACGCTGTTCTCCGGCATGGTCAATGCGCCGCTGGTGATGCCGGAGGTGATCGTCGGCCTGTCGCTGCTGCTGATGCTGGTATCGATGCAGAGGGCACTCGGCTTTCCCGAGCGCGGCACGCTCACCATCTGGATGGGCCACCTGCTGCTCGGCATGGCCTACGCCACCGTGGTGATCCAAGCCCGCTTGCAAGAGTTGAACCCGCAGCTCGAGGAAGCGGCGATGGACCTCGGCGCGCGGCCGTGGCAGGTGTTCCACCTGGTCACGCTGCCCATGATCGTGCAGTCGCTGCTGTCGGCCTGGCTGCTCACCTTCACGCTGTCGCTCGACGATGTGGTGCTGTCGGCCTTCTTGTCGGGCCCTGGCTCCACCACGATGCCGCTGGTGATCTTTTCGCGCGCCCGGCTCGGCTTGAACCCGAGCGTCAATGCGGTGGCCACGGTGATCGTCGTCGTGGTGGCCATCGGCGTCGTCATCGCCAGCTACCTGATCGCCCGTGCCGAACGCCGACGCACGCTCGACATGGCTGCAGCCAACCGCGTTGGCTGATGCCATCGCACTCCCACTGACCGATTCATTGAAGCAGGAGTTCCTATGAAAGCTTGGCAACCCACCGTCCTCACCCTGGCCATCGCCGCTGTGTTCCCTCTGTCCGCAGCAGCGCAGTCGCACCAAGAGCTGTTCAAGGAATTGCAAGCCCTGCGCGATCGGGTGACGCAACTTGAAGACAAATTGAAGGCCGCCATCGCCGCCAAGCCGACGCCAGTGCCTGCGGCGGTGGTTGCCCCCGCGCCAGTGGCCGTCAGCGCGCCACCGGGCATGACGCCTGACCAGCAGCGCGAGCTGGCGCGGGTGGCCCTGAAGGTCGATTCGCTGGAAGAAGAACGCGACAACTCGTCGTTCAAGGGGCTGGTCATCAGCGGCAGCATCGACCCGACTTTCATTTACAACCGGGCGCAAAACCGCGCCGGCTTTCAGCTGCTGAACTCGGCAACCACCGGCCCCTATGCCTACGACAACTCCTACTTCGGCGCGGCCTCGCTCGACTTCCAGAAGGAACTCGAAGGCGGCACCAAGTTCCGCCTGACGCTGCTGCCCGACCGCGGCGCGGGCGCGCACATCAACGCGGGCTCGATCGTGCATGAAGCCACGGTGTCGATTCCCATCGATGGTGACGAGACCCGCTTCATCGCTGGGCAAATCCCCGACTGGTCGGGCTATGAGCTGCTGGCAGCCTCCGAGAACAAGCTGGTCACGCACAACCTGCTGTTCGATCTGATCGCGCCGCTGGCCTACACCGGTGCCGGCGTGGAGGTCACGCGCGGCGACTGGGTGGTCAAGGCCATCGTCGGCAATTTCAACGCGTCCAAACGCGAGCCCGACGAGAACGCACCAATGGTCGCCTACCGAGCCGACTACTCGATCGGCGAGTACGCAGGCATCGGCTTCTCGGGCGTGCACGGCAAGGCCGCCAACTTCGTGCAGGAAACCGGCGACACCACCTTGCACCTGTTCGAGGTCGATGGCTACTGGGTGCGTGGCGACTGGACGGCGCAGGGGCAGGTGAGCTTCGGCACGCAAAAGAATGCGGCCATCGCGCTTGACAGCAACGACGGTTTGCAAGATGCCGAATGGTGGGGTCTGTCGGGCCTCGCGGCTTACAAGTTCACGCCGCGCCTCGAAGGCGTGGTGCGCGCCGACTTCATCTACAACCGCAAGAACGGCGGCGGCCTGCTGGGCTTTGGGGCTGATTCGCTCAACGGCATCGGCCCGGGTTTCATCGGCTACGACGCCGACGACGCGCCGGAGGCGCGTGACAGCCAACGCGGAGCCAACCGTTACGCCGTGAGCCTGGGCGGCAACTTCCGCTTCAACGAGTACACGCTGTTCAAGGCCGAGTACCGCTTCGACGGCGCGACCAAGCGTGTCTTCGAGTACGTCGACAACGGCAACTTCAAGAAGACCAATCACCTGTTCGGCGCAGCGGTCGTCGTCACCTTCTGACGCGAGCGCCAGGTCGAGCCGCTTCCACCATGTCCCAGCAGCCTGCACGCCGCGCCTTGCGCTTGACACCACAGGGTGCGGGCGTTCCGGCGCCGGTAAACCCCGACCGCTTGATCGACGGGCAGCCGCACCCTCAGGTGTGGAACGCCTACACCGACCCGACCGAGCAGTTCTACGCCGGACAGTGGGCCGCGGGTGTCGGGCGTTGGCGGGTGGTGTATGCCCCCCATGAAGAAGAGTTCTGCGTCTTGATCGACGGCGAGGTGCTGCTGATCGACGACGACGGCAACGAATTGCACCTGCACGCTGGTGACGCCTTTGTCGTGCCCGGTGGATACCGTGGCATCTGGTGCAACCTGACACCGGTGCGCAAGCACTACACGATCATGAACCTGACCGGAACGCCCGAATGAGCGCCGCTGCACCCCGCGACTGGCACGCGCTGGCCGCCGCGTGCAGGCCCGACGGGCGCATGCTGATCGACGGCGCGCGTGTGGCATCGGCTGCGGGCGAAACCTTCGCCTGCATCTCGCCGATCGACGGGCGCACCATCGCGCAGGTGGCGCGCGGGCAGGCGGCGGACATCGATGCGGCCGTTCGCTCCGCGCGAAAGGCCTTCGACGACGGCCGCTGGGCCCACAAGCCACCCGCAGTGCGCAAGAAGGTGCTGCTGCGCTTCGCCGAAAAAATCCTCGCGGCCAAAGACGAACTCGCGCTGCTCGAAACGCTGGATGTCGGCAAGCCCATCCAGCACAGCCTGGGCGTCGATGTGGCGTCTGCCGCGCGCTGCATCGCCTGGTACGGCGAAGCGGTCGACAAGGTCTACGACGAGATTGCGCCCACCGCCCGCAGCGCGCTGGCGCTGATCACCCGCGAGGCCATGGGCGTCGTCGGCGCCATCGTGCCCTGGAACTACCCGATGATCATGTCGGCCTGGAAGCTCGGGCCGGCACTCGCCGCGGGCAACAGCGTGGTGCTCAAGCCCAGCGAAAAGTCACCGTTGACGGCGCTGCGCCTGGCTGAGCTGGCGATCGAGTCCGGCCTGCCCGAAGGCGTGTTCAACGTCGTGCCGGGTTACGGCCACGAGGCCGGCGAAGCGCTGGCGCTGCACATGGAGGTCGATGCGATCGGCTTCACCGGCAGCACCCGCGTCGGCCGCAAGATGCTCGAATACGCCGGCCGCAGCAACCTGAAGCGCGTGTACAACGAGCTGGGCGGCAAGTCGGCCTTCGTGGTGTTCGACGACTTCAACGACATCGCGCGCGCCGCCTGCACCGTGGCCGGCAGCATGTTCTTCAACCAGGGCGAAAGCTGCAATGCGCCGTCGCGCGTGCTGGTGCATGAGAGCGTGGCCGACGAGTTCATCGCCACCGTCGCCGCCGAAGCGCCGAAGTACCAGCCCGGCGATCCGCTCAGTGGCGCCGCGCCGATGGGTGCGCTGGTCGACGATGGGCAACTGCGCACCGTGCTCGGCTACATCGATGCAGGCCACAGCGACGGCGCGAGGCTGGTCGCTGGTGGCCGCCAAGCGCGCGCCGACACCGGCGGCTACTTCGTCGAGCCCACGGTGTTCGACGGCGTGAGCAACCAGATGCGAATAGCCCGCGAGGAAATCTTCGGCCCGGTGATGTCGATCATCCGGTTCAAGACCGAAGCCGAAGCCGTTGCCATCGCCAACGATTCTCCCTACGGCCTGCAAGCGAGCGTGTGGAGCCATCAGATCGACCGCGCCCACCGCGTCGCCCGTTCACTGCGCGCAGGCACGGTGCACGTGAACCAGTACGACGAAGACGACATCACCGTGCCGTTCGGCGGATTCAAGCAGAGCGGCAACGGCCGCGACAAGTCGCTGCACGCGTTCGACAAGTACACCGAGCTGAAAACGACGTGGATCAGGATAGATGCATGAACCATTCGCCCAATGAACAACTGATGGCCCGCAAGGCCGCGGCCACGCCGCGCGGGGTGGGTGTGATGGGCACGTTCTTCGCCGATCACGCCGAGAACGCCGAGCTGTGGGACATCGAAGGCCGCCGCTACATCGACTTCGCCGGTGGCATCGCGGTGATGAACACCGGCCACCGCCACCCGAAGGTCATCGCGGCGATCGAGGCGCAGTTGAAGCGCTTCACCCACACCTGCTACCAGGTCGTGCCGTACGAGGGCTACATCGCGCTGGCCGAGAAGCTCAATGCGCTGACACCCGGCACGCATGCCAAGAAAACGGCGCTGTTCAGCACCGGTGCCGAGGCGGTCGAGAACGCGATCAAGATCGCCCGCGCCCACACCAAGCGGGCCGGCGTCATCGCCTTCAGCGGCGCCTTCCACGGCCGCAGCCTGTTCGCCGTCGCACTGACCGGTAAGGTGCAACCCTACAAGGCGCAGTTCGGGCCCTTCCCGCCCGAGCTGTACCACGTGCCGTTTCCCTGCCACTGCGCGAACCTCGACGAGGTCAAGAAAGCGGTGCAGCAACTCTTCAAGGCCGACATCGAGCCCAGCCGCGTGGCCGCGATTATTTTCGAGCCGGTGCAGGGCGAAGGCGGCTTCAACGTGATCCAGCCGGCGGCCGTGCAATGGCTGCGCGAGCTGTGCAACGAGCACGGCATCGTGATGATTGCCGACGAGGTGCAAACCGGCTTCGGCCGCACCGGCAAGCTGTTCGCGATGCAGCACTTCGACGTGGTGCCCGACATCCTGATCAGCGCGAAATCGCTGGCCGCCGGGCTGCCGCTGTCGGCGGTCACCGGCCGCGCCGACATCATGGACGCGCCGAACCCCGGTGGCCTCGGCGGCACCTACGCCGGCAACCCGGTGGCGATCGCGGCAGCGCATGCGGTGATCGACGTGATGGCCGAAGAAGGCCTGCCCGAGCGCGGCCAGCAACTCGGCGACCGGCTGAAAACACTGTTGAACGGCCTGTGCACCGAGGTGCCGCAGATCGCCGATGTGCGTGGTCTGGGCGGCATGGTCGCGGTCGAGTTCAACCGGCCCGCTGCCTCAGACCAACAAGCGGACGAACCCGATGCCGACTTCACCAAGCGCGTGCAGACGGCCGCGTTGAAGCACGGCCTGATCCTGCTGACCTGCGGCGTCTACGGCAATGTGGTGCGCTTCATGTTTCCGCTGACGATTCCGAATGCGCATTTCGACGAAGCGCTGGGCATGCTGACCGCCGCGTTGCGCGATGCCGTTCGGCCCGTTTGAGGCCATGAAAGCGCCCGCAGCCGAGATCACGCCGGCCAGCTTTCAATCTCTGCGCGACCGCCTCACCGCCGACGGCGTGCACAGCCTGCTGGCGCAGTTCACCGATGTGCACGGCGTGGCGCGCGGCAAGTTGGTGCCGCTGAACCAGCTGGAATTGCTGATGACCGAAGGCGTCGGCTTCGCCGGCCCGTCGATCTGGGGCACCGGCCTGGCGCGCACCGGGCCGCGCGCCGAGTACTACGGCCGCGGGCAGATCGACACCGTGCGCGCCCTGCCCTGGATGCCCGGAATCGCGCGCGTCGTGTGCGACGGCTACGTGGCCGGCGAACCGTTCGACGCCTGCCCGCGCCAAGTATTGAAGCGGCAACTCGCACGCCTGGCCGAGCGCGGCTGGACCCTGCGCACCGGCATCGAACCCGAGTTCTTCCTGCTGCGCCGCACCGCCGACGGCTACGATCCCGCCGACCCGCATGACCGGCTCGACAAACCGTCGTACGACCTGAAAAGCCTGCCGCGCCAGCGCGAGTTCCTGCACCAGCTGGCCGATGGCCTGACACGCTGCGGGCTCGACGTGTTCCAGATCGACCATGAAGACGCGCACGGCCAGTACGAGCTGAACTTCCACCATGCCGATGCGCTCACCAGCGCCGACCACCTGATGCTGTTCAAGCTGGCCGCGCACACGCTGGCCGAGCAGCACGGCATGGTGTTCTCGATGATGCCCAAGCCGTTCGCCAACCAGCCGGGCAGCGGCATGCACTTTCATGCCTCGCTGTGGAACGCGGCCGGCGCGGGCCGCACCACGCTCAATGCGCGCTGCGTGTTCGACGATGCGTCGCAAGACCTTTCGGTGATCGGCCGCCAGTTCACGGCCGGCGTGCTGCAGCACGCCGACGCGCTGTGCGCGATCGCCGCGCCCACGGTCAACAGCTACAAGCGTTTGACCGTCGGCGAATCGATCACCGGCACCACCTGGGCGCCGGCCTATGTGGCGCACGGCCCGAACAACCGCACCGCGCTGGTCCGCACGCTGAAGGGCCGCATCGAATGGCGCGTGCCCGATGCCTCGGCCAACCCCTATCTGGCCACCGCCGCGCTGATCGCCGCTGGCCTCGATGGCATAGCCCGCCAACTCGACCCCGGCCCGGCCTGCACCGATGACTTGTTCCCGCTGAGCCTGTCGCAGATCCGCGAACGCGGCATCGCGGTGCTGCCGCAGAGTCTGTCAGAAGCCGTTGATGCGCTGGAAGGCGACGAGGTGATCCGCGCTGCGCTGGGTGACACGCTGTCGCGCGAGTTCATCCGCCTGAAGCGCGCCGAATGGGTGGGCTATGCCCGCCATGTCAGCGCCTGGGAGTTACAGCGCTACGCCGATCAGTTCTGACCGTCCCCCGCGACACTTGCCGTCGTCAGCGCCGCCACAACGCCGTACCCGGCTTGAACTGGCTCCAGGCAAACCAGAAAGCCTCGTGGCTGGGCAGTTCGGTCTCGCCAGCGTAGGCGCGCAAGCCCCCCGCGTCTCGCTTCAACTCGACGCCGCTCATGCTCACGGTCTCGCCAGCGTTCAGTGCCAGCTGCGCTGCGGCGCGTGGAAACGCCAGCGGTTTGCCGTCGGGCGTGGTGACGCCCAACACCCGCTCATGCACGGGCAGGCGCGGATCGACATCGCCCACCGGAAAGATCGGGCCTTTGTTGTCACGGCCGCGCAGCGGGTCGAGCGGATAGCGGCGGCCCACACCGCCGTCTTCAGCGACGATGGTGGTGCGTGGGTGCGCCTCGCGCCATGCGCCCCAGGTGGAGACGACAACACTCGCCTGTGGCAGCGTCACCCCGGCCTTGTGCAGCGGGCCAGAGATGGCGCGCCCGGTGAAGGTGTCGATGGCCGACCAAGTGTTGCGGTCGTACATGAACTTGTTCGAGCGCGACAGCAGCCCCGAGGTGCGCAGCAGCGGCTCGAAGCCCGGCGCGCGGTCGGTGAAATAGGCCTGCGCCGACAGGCACAAGGTGCAGTACGGCATGCCGATGCGGCGTCCGCCCAGCGTGTCGTTGACCATCTCATGCACTTCCATGATGTTCTTCGGGTAAGCGCGCGCCTGCCCGTTGATGACCACACCGAACACGATCGCATCGTCGGGGTACCAGCGGCCCTGCGCGGCGGGTGTGGTCTTGGGCTGATCGAGCGCCGGAATGCAGCCGCGCGGACACACCTCGCCTTTGGTGGCGTCGAGCCGGTCGTCGATGAAAACGCCGCCCCAACCCACCTGCCGCCAATCGATGGCAGAGTCGCCATCAGCGAAGAACGGCGCCCACTTGGGCTCGATCAGCACGTACAGATCGCGCTTGAGTTCTCTGTAACCCGGCGGGGCGGGCAAATCCCAGGCCAGCAAGCGGTCGCCCATGGCGGTGTAGGGCTTCGCACCCAGCGGTGAGCCGGTCAGCATCTCGAAGGCAGCGATCACGTTGCGGCCGGCAGACTCGTCGGCAAAGCGCAGCAGGTCGTGAAGAAACCAACCCCATCGCGCATCGCCTGATGCGCCGATGGCGTTCACCGCGTCAATCGGAAAGCGCCGTTCGCGCAACTCTGCACCTGCAGTGCTGATTGTCTTGATCAGCGCCTGCGGTGCCGCACCCGACGCCACAGCCGGTGCCGCAGGAAAAGCCTGGCCCTGCTTGTCTCGGCGCTCGCCGACGGCCGGCTTTTCCGTGGCGCCTACTGTGGTGGGAGCGACGACGCACCCCACCACCAGCGCCACCATGAATGCGGAGGCAGGAGCGAGCCACGGGTCAGCGGTGAGTTTACGCAGAAGAGGTTTCACCGCGGATCCTTCGCGGGGCATGTGCCACATGGTTGGTCGGTGCGGATGCGCCCTGCTTACAGCGCGGGCTGCATGCCTGGTGCAGGCAACTCCGCCCGCGTGCGGCAGCAGGTTACCGAACACGCTGCAGTCCCCGGCCCGGCGCAGGGCCCCTGGCGTGTCGTAGAGCATCGGCCAACTCGGCGTGCCACCGTCCAGCTCCGCGCACCAGGCGCGCTGCCCGCGTCGTGCTGTATCGGCACCCGGGCGAGCACGCGACGGTTGCTGTCGAGCGGGTCGATGCCGCAGGCTTCGTCACCAGCGACCCAGAGCCAATCACCGGAGAAAGCAGCACCCGACAGATTGATCTGCACCAGAGAATCGGGCGTGAACTCCAGGCGTACGGCATAGACGATGAGGGTGGGCGTGGTGGCCCTGGCAGCGAGGCTGTTGGGCATGGGGGCGCGCTCGGCGTGTGGCGTTGGATGTTGCGCAGCCTGCGCACTGGCAACCCATCGACTGCATCGGTGCTGCAAGCTGATGTCGCTGACCCTGAAAATGCGACCATGGAACAAGCAAGATGAGCAAGCACAGCCCCTGGCGCCTCAGCGTGGCGCCGATGATGGAATGGACGGATAAAAATTGCCGTTACTTTCATCGACTGCTGACGAAGCGCGCGCGGCTGTACACCGAGATGGTGACCACCGGCGCGCTGATCCATGGCGATGTGGCGCGCCACCTTGATTTCAACGCCGAGGAGCATCCGGTCGCCCTGCAGCTCGGTGGCAGCGAGCCCGCCGACCTGGCGCACTGCGCGCGGCTGGCCGAGCAGTGGGGCTACGACGAGGTGAACCTGAACTGCGGCTGCCCGAGCGAGCGGGTGCAGCGCGGTGCTTTCGGCGCCTGCCTGATGGCCGAGCCTGCGCTGGTGGCCGACGGCGTGAAGGCGATGCGCGATGCGGTGGCTATTCCCGTGACGGTGAAGCACCGCATCGGCATCGATCGCGGTGAAAGCTACGACTTCGTGCGCGACTTCGTCGGCACGCTGGCCGATGCGGGCTGCGAGGTGTTCATCGTGCATGCGCGCAATGCGTGGTTGAAGGGCCTGAGCCCGAAAGAGAACCGCGAGGTGCCGCCGCTGCGCTACGAGCTGGTCTACCGGCTCAAGCGCGACTTCCCGGCGCTGACCATCGTGCTCAACGGCGGCGTGACGACCGATGCGCAGATCACCGAACACCTGCAGCACGTCGATGGCGTGATGCTGGGCCGCGAGGCTTATCACCACCCGTGGTGGCTGGCGGGCTGGGACGAGCGGCATTTCGGCGATGCACCGTCGGGCTTGACCCGCGAGACAGCTGAAGCGGCGATGGTGGCCTACATGGACCGCCTGGTGGCGCAGGGCGAGCCGTGGTCCCGCGCCTCGCGGCACATGCTGGGGTTGTGGAACGGCACACCCGGCGCACGGTACCGGCGGCAGGTGTGGTCAGATCATCGGCGCAAGGGCGATGCGCCGGCCGCGGTGTCGCGCGCCTCCACCTCGCCCGGGTCGGGTTCGGCCTGCACGAACTGAACTTCCGAGCCCTTCATCTCGAGATCCACCACGTCCATGGCCATGTTGAAAACTCCTGTGAATCACAAAAATTTTCAATGGCATCGCCATCGATCCTGTCGCAGGATGACGAGCTGATCTGCGCGTCCGGGCCGACAAAGGGGCCAAGCAAGGGGCCGTGATCGCCCGCGGTTCACCCGCCATGAGCGCGCGCGGGCTCATGGCGCAACAACGTTCAGACGCGTCGCAAACGCAGCTTCGCAGCACGGCCGCGCGACAGCGCCAGCAGCCCCAGACCGCACGCCACCAGCGGCAACGTGGTGGGCTCAGGCACGGCATTCACCAACCCAAACGTCGCCGATATGAGGGCACCACTGTTCTCGCCCGGCGTAAACGATGTTCCGGTGCCGCTGTTGAAGCGAGCGTCGCCCAACGAGATGGACACGGCCAGCCCATTGCCGAGATTGAGCAAGGCATCGTTCTGGAAGTCGATGAAGCCGAAGCTGTTGCCCGCTTCAGACAGGCCCGACGTGGTTCCGTTGACCGTCGCCAACAAGCTGTTGAGCGTGAAGATGAGCGAGAAGGGCTGCAGCGTCGAATCGACGGGGAGGTTGATGCCCAGATTGCTTCCCGTGGTGGCGACGAAGAGATCAGTGGTGAGGGTGTCGCCGACATTGTCAAGGTTGAACGACAGTGACCGTGACGTGAACGAGGGGCGCGGCCCGAATGTACCGGGGGCGTCCGGATCGTTGGGGTCAGGAATAAATGCTGGCGCCAAATCCAACGCGAACACCGGCAGCCCGACGTTGGGATCGCTGTTGAAGGGCGTTCCGAACACGACGCTGCCACTGATCGGTGCGGCCTGGGCCGCCGACGCGAATGCGACCGCAGCGGCGAAGAAGAGGGCAGACAATTTCATGAGGCACCTGTGGGGTTGGGTTGATGGCATGCAGGCCGGTGTCACGCAACCGACTTGTGTTGCATGACGCAAAGTGTTTTCGCGGGATCCGGCGCAGTCGCCAACCTTGAGCAAAATTCAGGCCTTCCGTGAAGAACGTTGTGTTTCCAAGGCTTCATGTCCTGGAGACTTCCAGCGGCAGGGCTTCGTGTAAAAAACTCCGACAGCGCCTCGAACCGACTTCAGGCGTGCATGCCGTGCCCCGTGAAGGTGGTTGGGTCGAGCGCCCGCCTACTGGATCACTCGATCAGCGTTGCCACCCGCGCCAGCACGTCGGCCACCAGCTCGGGTGGAGCAGCTTCGATCAGCTGTGCTCGTCGCGCATTCCATTCCACCGTGCGCGCCTGATTGCACAACACGACGCCTTCGGTCTTCAGCCCCTTAGCCAAAGGAACCGTCCAGGCCTGCCCGCGCGCGAAAGCGCCGCCTCGCGTGATGGGGCATGCCAACGCCATTCCGAATCGATTGAAGGCTTCTGGCGACAGCACCAGCGCGGGTCGCATGCCTTGTTGTTCGTGTCCAGCGCTCGGGTCGAAGTCGAGACGAATGATGTCGCCTCGCCGCGGTGTGTAAGCCAGCTTTCGAGCCGCCATCGCGACTTACCAGGCCTCTTGCCCTACAGGTGCAGCACCGTCCCAACCCTCAGCCGTCGGCATGTCACCGGGTTTCATGTCGGCCAGCAATTGATCGAGCGAGTAGCGCGGCCGGGTCGGTGAGAGGACAAGGCGACCATCCTCCAACGTCACTGCCACCGATGCCCCAGCACTCAAGCCCAACGTGCGCAGCATCTGGCGCGGCAGCGTGACAGAGATGGAACCACCCACGGCGCGGAGGGTTGCGGTATGCATGGAGTGGGCCTCGGTTTGCTGAATCGACAAGAATTATTGTCACATAAAAGTGTGACTTTCAATACGACAACGGCATTCCGTCCTACGTGCCCAGCTCATAGCCCAGTCGATGACCGGATAGGAGGCCTGGGTACCCAGTCGTAGGCAGCCCCGTGCGGCGCCTTCTCTGGTGGAACCGGGGATCGAACCTCCCGCTCGCGCTGCAGTCGCTGACATCAAAGTTGTCGCGCGCGGTTCAGGTTTTTCCGTGTCAACGCTCGCGTTATGCGTCAACGGTGCTGGAGAGAACTGGTCCACCCAGGCCGACGGCGACAGTCGCTACGACCTGGGTGCCCTGTGGACACATGGCGACTTCGTGGCCTCGGGGCATTGCTGATACTGGTGCTGATGAGCACGGCCAGCTGGTACATCCTGGCCACCCGGCTGGCAGCCTGAAGATGCGCGCCGATGCTCGCGCGGTGCGCCAGCGCTTCTTCAAGGCAACACTTGGATCACGATGGGCGTGCAGCGCCATATCGACGAGGTGCAGTCGCGCCCGCAGAGCGGCTTGGCCGTGGCCGTGCCGACGGCGTTGGGCAACAACCCGCTGGTACGCTGCAACAATGTGACGATGGACGCGGTGCGTGCCTTCGCCGCCGACCTGCACGGCATCCTGCTCGGCGCGAAGAACGTGCGCTGATGGCACGATCGGTCTGCGTCGCATCCAGTTGTCGAGAAATCGCGTATAGAAATAAGAGCGCTGTCATACGTCGCGACACTTACCGCAGTCAAACACGGCAAAACTCCTTCAAGCGATCGATGAGAGTGATGTATCTCTTGAAATCACAGCGCACTGGCATGGCCCAGCGCCGATCTGTCGGTCAGTGGCTGGTGCTGTTGTGCGTGCTCGTTGCGGTTTCGCTGTACGGCGTCACATCGACCGTGGTCACTTTGCTTGGGAGCTACCACACGCACACGTCGGCTGATGCCAGCGAGGCAGCAGGAATGGTGCTCGAAGACTTTCGGCGGGTCGGTCATGCGTACGACACCCTCGGTTTGGCGCGCCCGCACACGCACACACACACGCACGCTGAATCTCATCTCTCCCTGCAACGCCATCATCACGACGACTACGACACCACGGTGCAGTCGATCGATGCCGCGGCGGAAGACCCCGTCGGCGACGGTGCTGCCGCCTCAGCGATCGGTGTGCTCGCGATGATGTTCTGCGGCTACGCCTTGCTGATGTTGACCGCACCGCTGGCGCGGTCTGTGCGCTGGAGCCTCAGCGAGTGTCCGGCCATCCCCAGCGGCCACGCACACCTCCTGGAACGTCCTCCCCGGACTTGATCCCCCGATGCAGGGCATTGCAGCAATCCAGGCGATTGCTGTTCAAGCCCTGCAAGCCATCGCTCGGCATCACTTGCCGACTCCACGCCTCGTGCAGCAGCCGCAGCTTTGCTCGTCTGCACGCACGAGGTCCAGCGATTCGTCCCTGGCCCAGGCTGATTGATCACGCCGACGACGGGACGGGCAGCCGCATCAACCGGCTGCCAGCGCAGGGGAAATTCATGTACACACTGGACGCATTCGACGCCCGAGAAGTCGGGCGAGCGCTGGGTCACGACCTGTTTCATTTCCGCGTTCACACCGACGAGCGCGACATGGACGCCGCCGTTCGTGAAGGCTTTGTGCAAGCCCGCGGTTGCGGCGCGCCACGTCGGCTGGCCGATCGTTACACCCGCAAGTGGTTGCAGTTGCGGCTCAACGCCTATCGCCGAAGCCGCGTCGTCAATGACGAGGTGACGCCGGCGCTGCTGAAACAAATCGACGTGACGCATTGCCCGGTCACCAAGATGGCCTTGACGCATGGCGCGCTGTTGCCCAGCGACTGGTCGATCGACCGCCTCAACAACGACGGCGCCTATGTGCCCAACAACCTCGCGGTGA
>JAKFUQ010000103.1 GCA_021732645.1 Rhizobacter sp.
GCACAGGCCAACCCCACGACACCACCCACCGCCGGCGCCCCCATGGCCCCAGCGCCCAAGCGCTCGTGGATGGGCCCGATTGCGGGCCTGGCTGCTGGCCTGGGCATTGCCGCTTTGATGAGCCACCTCGGCATGGGGGCCGAGTTCGGTAACCTGATCATGATGGTGCTGCTGGGCGTCGTTGCCGTGGTGGCGATTCGTTTCCTGATGGGTCGCATGGCTGGCTCTTCAGCGCGGCGGGCGCAGCCCGGCCACGCCGGCCTGCAGTTCGCTGGCGAGGCGTCGGGCACAGGCGGCAGTTCAGGTTCGGGTTGGGGCGCGTCGTCCAAGATGACGCCGTCACTCGCCGCCAACGCACCCGCTGCGGCCCCCCCGGCCGCGCTTCCCCCGGGCTTCGATGAGGCTGCATTCGAACGCATTGCGAAGCTGATCTTCATCCGCCTGCAAGCCGCCAACGATGCTGGCGACCTGGCCGACCTGCGTCAGTTCACCACGCCCGAGATGTTTGCAGCGGTCAAGCTCGACCTGCAAGACCGCCTGCGCGGCGAACAGCACACCGATGTGGTCCACGTCAATGCCGAGGTCATCGATGTGGTGGAAGAGGCTGAACGCCAGGTGGTGAGCGTGCGCTACAGCGGCACCATCCGCGAGGAAGCGGATGGCCCGGTGGCGGCGTTCGACGAGGTCTGGCACCTGGTGCAGCCCACCGCCGGCGGCGCCTGGGCCATCGCAGGCATCCAACAGACGCAGTGACCACGCTGCTGCACATCTCGGACACCCACTTCGGGACCGAGCAGCCGCCCGTCGTCGAGGCCCTGGCGGCGCTGGCAGCGCAACTGTCGCCCGATTTGCTGGTGCTGTCGGGCGACATCACCCAACGTGCACGCCTGGCCCAGTTCGCTGCGGCCCGGCGCTTTGTCGATCGCCTGGCCCTGCCCTTCGTCAGCATCCCGGGCAACCACGACCTGACCGTGTTGAACCCGTTGGCACGGCTGCTGGCGCCTTATATCGGCTACCGCCGCGCGTTTGGCGATGAACTCGAGCCGGTGCATGAGAGCGCCGGGCTGCTGGTGCAGTGCGTGAAGACGACCCGCTGGTGGCGCCACATCGAGGGCGAGGTCAGCGCGGCGCAGGTCGAGCGCGTCGCTGCGCGGCTGCGTGGCGCCCGGGCCGAGCAGCTGCGGGTGGTGGTGGTGCACCAGCCCGTGCATGTCGAAGGTGAGGCCGAGGCCCGGCACCTGCTGCGCGGCTGCGATGCCGCGCTGGCGCATTGGGCCGAGGCCGGTGCCGATGTCGTGCTGGGCGGGCACATTCATCTACCGCATGTGGTCGAGCTGACGCCCGCAGGTGCCCACGGCGCGCGCATCGTCGTCGCGCAGGCCGGCACGGCCTTGTCGAGCCGTGTGCGCCGCGGCGCGCCGAACTCGGTCAACGTGATTCGCCACGACACGGCCAGTGCCGTCCGCTGCGCCATCGAGCGATGGGATTTCATTGGTGAGCGCGGTGAGTTCCAGCGCATCGACTCACGAACCTTTGGGCTGCAACGGCACTGATCCCGCCCGACAGTCACCTCTCAGTGGCTGTCGTCAATGCTGGCCGGCGAGTCGGTGCTGACCTGGGTGTTGCCCATGCCGAGCAGTTCGCGGGCTTGGTAGAGCGTCTGCATCTCGGTGTGGCCTTTCTTCGATGCCACCAGGTGGCGTTCGATTTCCCACACCAGGTTGATCAGCTCCCGCGTCGTCTGCGCGCGGCGCACCCGCACCAGCGTGACCGCGGCGTACAGCGGTGCGTCGATGCGCAAGGTGTCGATCAGCAGCTCGCGCACTTCCTGGTGCAACTCTTCACGCTCGGAGGCGGCACGCACGCGGCGCTGTGCGGCCAACACGGCCTCGCCGCTTTCAGGCAACTTCAAGGCCCCGCGCGGGGCACCTGCGGAGGCGGAGGCCGCCGCACCGGCCCGACGGGATGCGGGTGGGTCCAGGTCAACCGCGAGCGCCCCCGACAGCGTGTTGCCGCCGCTGTTCTCCGCGTCGGCCACGGGCAGCGCGACCACGGGTGTGGCCGCATCGAGTGCGACCTCGATCAACCCCAGGTGCACCAGATCGGCGAAGTGCGTGGTGCGAGCACCGGCTTGCAGCCCGAGCGCCAGCACTTCACTGAGTGGACGCTGCCCGTCCACCAGGACCAGCATCGTGCGATGGCGCTGGTTCAGCCCGTGCGTGCGGCTGCGCAACTCGTCGATTCCGAGCTGGGTCTTGAGCGGCGGCGATGGGGTGGGCATCGGGGCGGATGGGCTTCACCAGGTGCAATCCGCAATTGTTGCGCTGCGGCCTGATGGTGGCGAGCGTCACTCGTATCAGAACGTGTCTGCACCCGCCTGCGCCTGTGCGGTTTTGGGCATTCCTGCGCCTCTTGCTGCGCTGGGCAGCGCAGGCGCTGCCGTCAGCCGGTCTGCCGCATCGATGCCACCAGGTGCGGTGCCATCTGCGCCGGGTCGTTGACGGTGCGCACGGCCTGGTACAGCGCTTCGGCCTGCGGGTGGCGCCAGCGCAGCGTGTGCAGCCATTGCTTGAGCCGCCCGGCGCGGTGGCGGTCGGCGATGTCGGTGCGGGCCAGCACCAGCGACCAGAACGCCATGATCAGCGGGCGCAGATCGGCCCAGTCGAACGTCGGCAAGGGGCCCGATGGCGATGCGTCGCGCGATCGCGTGGCGGCCACGATGGCCAGCGCCAACCCTGGGTCGGCGACCATGCCGCGGCCCAGCATCAGCGCGTCGCAGCCCGACACCTCGCGGCAGCGCAGCGCGTCGGCCACGGTCCAGATCTCGCCGTTGGCCACCATGGGCAGTCGCACCGCCGCGCGGATGTCGGCGATGCGCTCCCAGTACGCGGGCGGCCGGTAGCCATCGGCCTTGGTGCGCGCATGCACCACCAGCTCGTCGGCGCCCGCATCGGCGATCGCCTGCGCACATTCGACCGCACGGCGATCATCCAGGTGACCCAGCCGCATCTTCGCGGTGACCGGCATGGCGGGTGGCACCGCGCGGCGCACCGCCGCAACGATGCGGGCGATCAGTTCCGGGTCGTCCAGCAGCGCCGCCCCGCCGCCGTGGCGGTTCACGGTCTTGGCCGGGCAGCCGAAGTTCAGGTCGATGCCGTGCGGCCCGAGCGACGCCAGCCGCGCGGCGTTCTCGGCCAGGCAGTTCACGTCGGAGCCCAGCAGCTGCGCGCGCACCGGCACGCCCGAGGGGGTGCGCCCGCCATGGCGCAGCTCGGGCACCACGCGCAAGAAAGTGCGCTCTGGCAACAAGGTGCCCGAGACGCGGATGAATTCCGACACGCAGCGGTCGATGCCACCGACCCGCGTCAGGATGTCGCGCAGCGTGTGGTCGAGCAGGCCTTCCATCGGCGCGAGCAGCAGCGTCATGGCCGCCCCGCGCCCAGGAGCGGCACAATGGTGGCAATGATCGCGTTCGCGAAACGGCGGGATTCGACACCCTGAACAGGAGCAACGACTTGAAATTCAACCTCATCGCCAGCCTGCTGGCACTGTCTGCGCTGGGCTCGGCCTGGGCGCAATCCGGTGTGGCGCCACCTGCGGCCAAGGCCGTGGGCGACATCACCACCGCCAGCGGATTGGTCTACCACGTGCTGGTCGAAGGCACTGGCGCCGCCCCCCAAGCCAACGACGGCGTGACGGTGCACTACCGCGGCACGTTGGCCGATGGCAAGGAGTTCGACAGCTCGTACAGCCGCGGCGAGCCGTCCACCTTCCCGCTGAACGGCGTGATCCGCTGCTGGACCGAGGGCCTGCAGCGAATGAAGGTGGGCGGCAAATCGCGCCTGACCTGCCCGCCGGCCATCGCCTACGGCGCACGCGGCTCGGGCATCGTGATCCCGCCGAACGCGACACTGACCTTCGAGGTCGAACTGATCTCGATTTCGCTGTATTGACGGGGTTGACTGGCGACATCGCGCCGCGCTGAACCGGCGCCTCATCCGGCCGGCATCGGCTTGGTGTACAGCTTGCGGCCGAGCGTGAGGCCCGCCAGCACCAGCGCCCCGGCGATCAGACCGACCACGCCGTCGAGCAAGGTAGGCACCACCCCGCCGACCCAGCTGCCGAGCTGGTCGGTGACCGCTGTGGCCATGGCCTCGATCAAGTGGTGCAGCACCGGGAGGCCGTGCGTCAGGATGCCCCCGCCGACCAGGAACATCGCGGCGGTACCCACCACCGTCAGCGTGCGCATGAGCAGCGGCGCCGCTTTCAGGATCAGGCCACCGAATTGTCGCCGCCAGGTCGGCCACGCCCCGGCGCCGGGCAGGCGACTGAGGTAGAGCCCGGCATCGTCGAGCTTGACGATGCCAGCCACGAGGCCGTAAACGCCGATCGTCATCGCGATCGCAATGCCGACCAGCACCGTCAGCTGCGTGATGAAGGGCGAGTCGGCCACCGTGCCCAGCGTGATGACGATGATTTCTGCCGACAGGATGAAGTCCGTGCGCACCGCGCCCTTGATCTTGTCTTGCTCGAACGCGACCATGTCCACCGCCGGGTCGGCCAGCGCCTGCAACACCTGCGCCTCGTGCGCGGCATCGTCTGCCGCGCTGTGCAGCAGCTTGTGGGCGATCTTCTCGAAGCCTTCGTAGCAGAGCACCAGGCCGCCGATCATCAACAGCGGCGTCACGGCCGAGGGAGCGACGGTGCCGATGGCCAGGGCGGCGGGTACCAGAATCGCCTTGTTGAGCGCCGAGCCCTTGGCCACCGCCCAGACCACCGGCAACTCGCGGTCGGCCTTGACGCCTGCCACCTGCTGCGCATTCAGCGCCAGGTCGTCGCCCAGCACCCCGGCGGTCTTCTTCGCGGCGACCTTGGTCAGCAGCGCCACGTCGTCCAGCACGGTGGCAATGTCGTCGATCAGGGCGAGCAGGCTGGAGGCCATCAGCGTATCTTTCAAGGCAGCGGGGTTGCGGGTGATCGTAGCCGCCCGAGTCAGCCTGGGTTCCTCCCCGTCGAGCGTGCGGTCAGCGACGTGGGCATATCCTCAGCGCTCAATCACCAAGGAGCACGCGATGAGCACCTGGCAGCAAAAATCTCCCAACGAGGTCTACACCGCCGCCGAGATCGCGGCCCGTCTGCAACAGGACCTGCCGACCTGGTCTCACGAGGATGGGCACATCATCCGCACCTACCAGACCCATGGTTGGAAAGGCACGCTGATGGTCGTCAATGCCATCGGCCACCTGGCCGAAGCCGCCTGGCATCACCCCGACCTCGACGTGTCGTATCCGTCGGTCATCGTCAAGCTGATGAACCACAGCGCCAAGGGCATCACCCACAAGGACTTCGAACTGGCGCGAAAGATCGAGGACGTGGTGATGTGGCAGCCCGCGAAGCAGCCCGGCGCGGCCCTGGAAGGCACGCCTGACGATGCGCGGTACGGGTACGTCAAGTACGAGTGATCAGGTGCCGGTCTTGCGCTGATGTTCCTCGCCCACGGCCGCTGCGTCGGTTTCGGCCGCATCCAGCCCCAGAAACCCGCCGCTCTGATGCGCCCACAGCCGCGCATACAAGCCGCCTTGTGCCAGCAGGCTGGCGTGATCACCTTCCTCGACGATGCGCCCGTGCTCCAGCACGATCAGGCGGTCCATCGCGGCAATCGTCGACAGGCGGTGCGCGATGGCGACCACCGTCTTGCCTTCCATCAGCCGGTACAGGCTGGCCTGGATGGCGGCTTCGACCTCGCTGTCGAGCGCGCTGGTGGCTTCGTCGAGCAGCAGGATGGGCGCGTCTTTCAGCATCACGCGGGCGATGGCGATGCGCTGGCGCTGGCCGCCGCTGAGCTTGACGCCACGCTCGCCCACATGCGCGTCGTAGCCAGTGCGGCCTGTCGGGTCGGCCAGCGAGACGATGAAGTCGTGCGCCTCGGCGCGCTGCGCAGCGGAGACCATCTCGGCATCGCTGGCCTCGGGGCGGCCGTAGAGGATGTTGTCGCGCACCGAGCGGTGCAGCAGTGACGTGTCCTGCGTGACCATACCGACCTGCGCGCGCAGGCTGTCCTGCATCACCGCAGCCACGTCCTGCCCGTCGATCAGCACGCGGCCCGATTCCACATCGTAGAAGCGCAGCAGCAGGTTGACGATGGTGCTCTTGCCAGCACCGGAGCGGCCGACCAGGCCGATCTTCTCGCCGGGGCGGATGTGCAGCGACAGGCCGTCGAGCACCGGCGTTTTGCCGCCGTAGGCAAACCCCACGTTGTCGAACCGAATGTCGCCCTGCGTCACCTTGATCGGCGTCGCCTCGGCACGGTCGGTGACCAGTTGTGGGCGCGACAGCGTGTTCATGCCGTCTTGCACCGTGCCGATGTGCTCGAACAGCGAGGCCATCTCCCACATCACCCAGTGCGAAATGCCATTCAGGCGCAAGGCCATGGCGGTGGCGGCAGCCACGGCGCCCACACCCAATTCGCCTTGCGTCCACAGCCACAAGGTCGCGCCTGCGGTGGAGGCAATCAGCAGCATGCTGAGCACATGGTTGACCACTTCGAAGCCGCTGACCAGGCGCATCTGCTGGTGCACCGTGACGATGAATTCCTGCATCGCCGAGCGCACATAACCCGACTCGCGCCCAGCGTGCGAAAAAAGCTTGACGGTGGCGATGTTGGTGTAGGCGTCGGTGATGCGACCGGTCATCAACGACCGCGCATCGGCCTGCAATTTAGCAACCTGTCCGAGGCGGGGAACGAAGTGCCAGATCGCGAGGCAGTACAACGCCAACCAGCCCACGAAGGGCAGCAGCAGCCACACGTCGAAGCGGCCGACCAGCGCGATGATGGTGACGAAATAGATCACCACGAAGACCATGATGTCGCAGGTGATCATCATGACGTCGCGGGTGGCGAGTGCGGTCTGCATCACCTTGGTGGCCACACGACCGGCGAATTCGTCTTGGTAGAACTGCATGCTCTGCCCGAGCATCAGCCGGTGGAAATGCCAGCGCAACCGCATCGGCAAATTGCCCGCCAGCGCCTGGTGCTTGATCAGCGTCTGCAGCGCAATCACCAGCGGGCTGGCCAGCAGAATAGCCGCCAGCAGCAGCAAGCTGCTGCGCTCTTGTGTCCACAACTGCGACGGCGGTACACGGCCCAGCCAGTCGACCACGTCGCCCAGCATGCTGAACAGATAAGCCTCGAACACGCCGATCGACGCGGTCAGCAAGATCATGCCCAGCACCAGCCCCCGCGCGCCGGCCATGCAGGCCCAGACGAAAGGGAACAGGCCACGCGGCGGCGGGGTGGGTTGACCGTCGGGGTAGGGGTTGAGCAGTTTTTCGAAGGCTGAATACATCGGTGCAAGCGTAGCCGATGCATCATGTCACCGTGCCCCACCACCCCAGTCTCCCTGCGCTGCCTGCGCCTGACACGACGCCGACGCAGGTGGCCTCGCCTGGCCCGCTGCGGGTCGTTCATGCCGATGACGCGCTGCTCGCCATCGACAAGCCCGCGGGGCTGCTGTCGGTGCCGGGTCGCGGCGCCGACAAGGCCGATTGCGCGGTGGCGCGGGTGCAGGCGCAGTTCCCTGATGCCCACACCGTGCACCGACTCGACATGGCGACCTCGGGCCTGCTGCTGTTCGCCCGCGGTGGCGCGATGCAGCGTGCGCTCAGCGTGATGTTCGAGGCGCGCGAGGTGGTCAAGCACTACGAGGCGGTGGTGGACGGCTGGGTCGCGCAAGACGCCGGCGAGATCGACCTGCCGCTGCTCGCCGACTGGCCACAGCGCCCCCGGCAGAAGGTCGATCACGTGCAGGGCAAGCCGTCGCTGACGCGCTTTCGCGTGCTGCGCCGCGACCCGGCCACACACTCCACACGGCTCGCTCTGCAACCGCTCACGGGGCGCACGCACCAGCTGCGCGTGCACCTGCTGGCGATCGGGCATCCGATCGTGGGCGACGCGCTGTACGCGACGCACGACGAGCCAACCGTTACCCGTCTGATGCTGCACGCTACTCGGCTGGAACTACAGCACCCGGTGACATCGCAGGCCTTGACTTTGGTGAGCGCGGCGCCGTTCTGAGGACCACGACCGCGCCAGAATTCGAAGCTGCGACCTCACTGAAATCAGCCCATGTCCCAACGCCTCGTCATCATCACCGGCTCGTCCCGCGGCCTCGGCGCCGCGCTGGCCGAGCAGCTGCTGGCTCCGGGCACGGTGATGCTGTGCCTGTCGCGCGGCCGCCATCCCACGCTGTCTGCGCAGGCCGCCGCAGCGCAGGTGCCGCTTGAAGAATGGCCGCGCGACCTGGCCCACAGCATCGAGGTGGCTGACGAGGTCGAGGCCTGGCTGCGAGCCCTCGATGCGCAGCGCTTCGACGAGGCGCTGCTGATCAACAACGCCGGCGTCATCTCGACGGTCGGGCCGTCGGATGGCTCCACGTCGGCAGAGCTGGCCAGCACGCTGCGCGTCGGGCTGGAAGCAACCATCTTGTTGACAGCGGCGTTCCTGCGCGCCACCGGTGGCTGGCGCGCCGACCGCCGCGTGCTGAACATCTCGTCGGGGCTGGGCCGCCGGGCGATGGCCGGCAGCGCGGTCTACGGCGCGGCCAAGGCCGGCATGGATCACTACTCGCGGGCGGTCGCGCTGGATGAGGCGCACCGCCAGGCTGGCAGCGTCGAGCATTCAGGCGGCCGCAGCCGAGCGGCACGCATCGTCTCGCTGGCGCCGGGCGTGATCGACACCGGCATGCAGGCGCAGCTGCGCGCCTCCGACAGCGCCGGCTTCCCGAGCAAGGCCCTGTTCGAGCAGCAGCACGCGCAAGCTCTGCTGGCCAGCGCCGAAGACGCCGCCGCGCGCATCCTCGCCTACCTGGCGCGAGACGATTTCGGCAGCCACCCGGTGGACGACATCCGCCGGTCGTGACCCGATCGACGCCCCGACTCAACGGCTGCCTGGCCCCTGAAAACCGTCACGCCGGAAGGTCAGCACCAGCGTGTCGCGGTGACCGTCCAGCTGGCCGACCTGCACGGGCTGGATCGGCGTGGTTTCGTGGATCACGCGCGCGTCGTCCAGCATCAACAGCGTCCACGGCTCACTCATCGTGAAGCGGATGCCGGTCGGGCCCGCCGCATCGAACACCCGCGTCTCGCCGCCCTTCACGCCACAGCGATCCACCATCACGACAACGACAAAATCGACACCGTCGCGGTGCGCACCCTCCGGCGTCGGCCGACCGATGCCGTCGGTCGTGTCGATGCGGAACTGATGCGCCTCGACGTACCAGGGCTGCGCGCCCTTGAGCCGTGAGCACACCGCGGCCAGGCCACGCAGCAGCGCAGCCCACGCTGGCTGTGCCGTGATGACCGGATGCATGGGCTCGAACATGCGCTCCAGCCCGCCATGCAGCGCGTTGTATTCAAGGGGCTGCCAGTGTGCGCGGTGCGGCACGGCCTGTACAACGCCACCGTCGACGATGAAACACGCGTGCCGACGCCGCCGGTAGCGCCCACCGTCGCGCAAGAAAGCGTCGGGGGGCAGGTCAAACCAGCTGGGCACCAGTGCCATCAGCGACTGCGCATCCACATCGATCAACCTGCGCAATGCCTCAGGCGCCAGCACCGCATGGCCAGCGCTGCGCAAGGCCTGCAGCAAGGCATCGGCGGGGATCGATGGCGGCGACGGCGACATCATGGCGGCGCCTCGTGCATCGGCGCCGCAGCTGGCGCGCCGACCTTGATGCGAACACCCGCCACGGCGACCACCTGCCCAGCCCTGACCTTGCAGGTCTTGCGCAGTTCGTCGCGGCCATCGACCTGCACGCCGCCTGCGGCCACCAGCGCCTTCGCCGCGCCGCCGCTGGGTGACACACCGGTGGCTTTCAGCAAGGCATCCAGCTTGATGTGCTCACCGCGCAATTCAAAATCGATCAATTCCATCGCCGCTAGATTTTGTGCCATCGGTGCCCACCCCCGCGCAAATACGCAGGTTACCTGCCCTCGCAATGGGGTACATTAGCTCGACAGGTATGCGCAAGACCGTGGTTGCTAGTGATCATCAACCCATCTCTGTTCTGAGGTGGGATCGCAAGAAATCCCCAATTGATCTTGAGTGTCTCTGCATGCGGTTGCATGTGCAGTCGCATCATTTTTGTTATTTGACAGGAAACCGTCCATGACGACGCAAACAGGTACCGTGAAGTGGTTCAACGAGAGCAAGGGCTACGGCTTCATCGCTCAAGACGCGGGTGGTGCTGATCTCTTCGCCCACTTCCGTGACATCACCGGCAGCGGCTTCAAGACCCTGGTTGAAAACCAGAAGGTCGAGTTCGAAGTCAAGCAAGGCCAGAAGGGCCTGCAAGCTGCGAACATTCGCGTGCTGTAATTTCAGCGCTGCGACACCAGCTCTCGAAACGCGGCTTCGGCCGCGTTTTTTTATGGCCGCGCCGGTTTATTTCTTGGCATCACCCTGCAAGCTCTGGCCGAGCAACTGGGCGATCAGCGCGTTCAGACCGCCTTCGTGACCCACCGCGCGGTCGTGCAACTGCCGCACCAGATCGGCCGGCAGCTTGCAGGCGAATGGCAGCAAGCCAGCCTGCGCATCGAGCCGGCGCTGCTCGCGCTTGTCGACCACGCCGCTCGCGGCCTGCCCGAAACGGCCAGGCACCGCCACCCCCTTCATCTGCCCGTCGATCTTCTTGGCCAGGTGCTTGACCAGGTCGGTCTTCTTCATGCTCATGGTGTCGTGCTCTGTGCGCTGCGAGGGTTCGCGAGCCTGCGATTGTCATGCGTGCCCGACAATCGAAGGCTGCGCTGAATTCCTTCGCGCCAACCGGGACGCATCCATGGCACTGAAGGCCACCATCCACAAAGCCAGCCTGCAGTTGAGCGACATGGACCGCAACGTCTACGGCGAGCATGCGCTGACCATCGCGCGCCACCCGTCGGAGACCGACGAGCGCATGATGATCCGCGTGCTGGCCTATGCGTTGAACGTGCCGGCCGACCCGCGCAACGGCACGCTGGAGCTGGCCAAGAGCCTGTGGGACACCGACGAGCCCGACCTCTGGCAGAAGGACCTGACCGGCCAGATCGTGCACTGGATCGATGTCGGCCAGCCCGACGAGCGGCGCATCCTGAAGTCCGCCCCGCGCGCCGATCGGGTCACGGTGATCAGCTTCAGCCACAGCACGCCGGTGTGGTGGAAAGGGCTGGAGACCCGAATCACCCGTGCGCGCAACGTCGCGGTGTGGCAGATCGAGGCCGAGCAGAGCCAGGCACTGGCCGCGCTCGCCCAACGCAACATGCAGCTGCAGGTGACGGTACAGGACGGCGTGGTCTGGGTCGGCGAAGGCGATCGCTCGGTCGAGGTGCGGCCGGTGCGGCTCAACGCCTGACCCGCCGATCGGGGCCAGAATCGGCCGGATGAAACCACCCCGTCCGCACGTTCGCGCCACCGCCCTCGAGATCCGCCACGACGCGGCGCAGTCCTGCTTTGAATGCAGCGTCGATGGCCTGCGCTGCGTCATCGATTACCGCTTGATCGACGGCGTGATGCACATAGCTCACACCGAGGTGCCGCCTGCCCTCGAAGGCCGTGGCATCGCCGCCGCGCTGGTGCGGTTTGCGCTGGCGCATGCGCGTGAGCACGGTCTGAAGGTCCATCCGCTGTGCTCGTATGTGCGGGTCTACATGCAGCGGCATGCGGACACGCATGACCTGCGCGTCTGAACGGCCACACCTGTCCACACGCCGCGCATGACCCCAACCGACGACGACCCGTATCGCTGGCTGGAGGATGTCGAGGGCGAGCGCGCGCTGGCCTGGGTGCGCGAGCGCAATGCCGAAAGCGAAGGCCTGCTGACCGCGCGGCCCGAGTACGCGCCGATCCGCCAGCAGCTGCTGGACGTGCTGAACTCGAAGGAGCGCATCCCGCAAGTGTCGCGGCGCGGCGATCACTTCTACAACCTGTGGCGTGACGACACCCACCCGCGCGGTCTGTGGCGCCGCACCACGCTGGCCGAGTACCGGCAACCCAACCCCGCCTGGGAGACGGTGCTCGACATCGATGCGCTGGCCGCGGTCGAGGGTGAGAACTGGGTCTGGTCCGGCGCGAACGCACTCGACACCGCGCCCCACCTTTGCCTGGTGTCACTGTCGCGCGGCGGCGCCGACGCGTCGGTGGTGCGCGAGTTCGACACCGCCACGAAGCAGTTCGTCGAAGGCGGCTTCACGCTGCCCGAGGCGAAGTCGTCGGTGACCTGGGTCGACGCCAACACGCTGTACGTCGGCACCGACGTCGGCCCCGGCAGCCTGACCGACTCCGGCTACCCGCGCCTCGTGCAGCGCTGGACGCGCGGCACGCCACTGGCATCGGCCGTCACGGTGTTCGAGGGCGAGGCGAGCGACGTGTCGGTCAGCGTGTCGGTCGATCTGACGCCGGGCCACGAACGCACGTTCTTCAGCCGGTCGCTCGACTTCTATCACCAGCAGCACTGGCTGCTGGTCGGCGATCAGCGGGTGCTGTTCGACCTGCCGAGCGATGCCTCTTTCAGCTTCTGGAACCACGCGGGCAGCGCGGCCGACACGCTGCTGATCGAGCTGCGCAGCGATTGGACGATGGCGGATTCGACCTACGTCAGCGGCTCGCTGCTGGCCGCCGATGCGCTCGCCTACCTGGCCGGTGAGCGGCAATTTGAGGTGCTGTTCACGCCGACCGCCACCTGCTCACTGGCCGGCTATTCAGCCACGAGCGATCACCTGATCGTCAACCTGCTCGACAACGTCGCCAGCCGCCTCGAACTGTGGCGGCGCACGCCTGCTGGCTTCGAGCCACGGGCGATCGACGCGCCCTTCCCCGGCACGCTGAGCGTGCGCGCCCTGCATGACCCGATGCGCCGCGACGACCCGCTGGCCGAGCGTTACCTGCTGGGCTACACCGACTTTTTGACCCCGGATTCGCTGTTCCTAGTCCAGACCAAAGCCGGTCCGGGCCAGGCCGCCAGCCCGCCCGCGCTCGAACTGCTGAAAGCGCGCCCCGCCCTGTTCGATGCCACCGGTCTGCGCACCGAGCAGCGCTTCGCAGCCTCGGCCGACGGCACCCGCGTGCCCTACTTCATCGTCTGGCCGCGCGGTGCCCAGCCCGATGGCCGCAACCCGACGCTGCTCTACGGCTACGGCGGTTTCGAAATCTCGCTGAACCCGTGGTACCCGGCCGGCCACGGCCGGGCCTGGTTCGAACGCGGCGGCGCGCTGGTGGTGGCCAACATCCGCGGTGGCGGCGAGTTCGGCCCGGCCTGGCACCAGGCCGCCATCGGCAAACACAAGCAACGCAGCTACGCCGACTTCATCGCGGTCGCCGAAGACCTGATCCAAAGCGGCGTCAGCAGCCCCCGGCACCTCGGCATCATGGGCGGCAGCAATGGCGGGCTGCTGGTCGGCGCGGTGTTCACCCAGCGGCCCGAGCTGTTCAACGCCGTGGTCTGCCAGGTGCCGCTGCTCGACATGCGGCGTTACCACACGCTGCTGGCCGGCGCCTCGTGGATGGCCGAGTACGGCAACCCCGACCTGCCGGAAGACTGGGCGCACATCGCGCGCTACAGCCCGTACCAGAACCTGTCACCTGACAAGACCTACCCCGAGGTGCTGTTCACCACCTCGACCCGCGACGACCGGGTGCACCCGGCGCACGCCCGCAAGATGGCCGCGCGCATGCGCGAGCTGGGCCATGCACTGCTGTACTACGAAAACATCGAAGGTGGCCACGGCGGCGCGGCCGACAACACCCAGCGCGCGCACCTGCAAGCGCTGGAATTCGCCTACCTGTGGCGCCAGTTGGGTGCGGCAGACTGAAGCCCCTGTCACGATCCGTGCTTGGCTTTCGTTCATGGACACCGCCCGAGCCACACCCTCCTCGCCCATCGGGCTTCCCACCGTGCTCGACATCGAGGCCTCGGGCTTCGGCCGTGACAGCTACCCCATCGAGATCGGCTACGTGCTGCCAGACGGCAGCAGCTACTGCACGCTGGTGCGCCCCGAAGCGCACTGGACGCACTGGGACCCGCAGGCCCAGCAGCTGCACGGCATCGCGCGCGAGGCTGCCGTGCTGCATGGCCGGTCGGCCCGCGACATCGCGAGGCACCTGAACCTGAGCTTGCACGGCCAGACCATTTACACCGACGGCTGGGCCCATGACTACAGCTGGCTCGGCGCGCTGTTCAACGCGGCCAACCTGTCACCGTCGTTCCAGATCGAGAACCTGCGCGCGCTGCTCAGCGACAGCGAGGCCGCCCGATGGCACCAGATCAAGGACCAGGTCGCTGGCGAACTCAGCCTGCGGCGCCACCGCGCCAGCGCGGACGCGTGGCTGCTGCAGATGACGCTGCGCCGACTGCGCACCGCCAAGCCGGGTTGACAGCGGCGAGAATAGCGCCCGGCGAGCGCTGTTTCCCCCGACCCCCGACCGTTTCGCCGACGCAGGACCCACCGCTTTTCTGACCATGCCCACCATCCTCCAGCACCTCCCCCTCGGCCAGAAGGTCGGTATCGCGTTTTCCGGCGGTCTGGACACCAGCGCCGCGCTGCACTGGATGAAGCTCAAGGGCGCCCAGCCTTACGCCTACACCGCGAACCTCGGTCAGCCCGACGAGCCCGATTACGACGACATCCCGCGCAAGGCCATGCTCTACGGCGCCGAGCACGCGCGGCTGATTGACTGCCGCTCGCAGCTGGTCGCCGAAGGCATCGCCGCGCTGCAGGCCGGCGCCTTCCACATCAGCACCGCTGGCATCACCTACTTCAACACCACGCCGATCGGCCGCGCCGTCACCGGCACGATGCTGGTCGCGGCGATGAAGGAGGACGACGTCAACATCTGGGGCGACGGCAGCACCTACAAGGGCAACGACATCGAGCGCTTCTACCGCTACGGCCTGCTGACCAACCCCGCACTGAAGATCTACAAGCCCTGGCTGGACCAGACCTTCATCGACGAACTGGGTGGCCGCGCCGAGATGAGCGCCTTCATGACGGCGCATGGCTTCGGCTACAAGATGAGCGCCGAGAAGGCCTACTCGACCGACTCCAACCTGCTGGGCGCCACGCACGAGGCGAAAGACCTGGAGAGCCTCTCCAGCGGCATCACCATCGTCAACCCGATCATGGGTGTGGCTTTCTGGCGTGACGAGGTCGAGGTGAAACGCGAGACGGTCAGCGTGCGCTTCGCCGAAGGCCAACCGGTGGCGCTGAACGGTGTCGAGTTCGCCGACCCGGTGGCCTTGATGTTGGAAGCCAACCGCATCGGCGGGCGCCACGGCCTGGGCATGAGCGACCAGATCGAAAACCGCATCATCGAGGCCAAGAGCCGCGGCATCTACGAGGCGCCGGGCCTGGCGCTGCTGTTCATCGCCTACGAGCGACTGGTGACCGGCATCCACAACGAAGACACGATCGAGCAGTACCGCGACAACGGCCGCAAGCTCGGCCGCCTGCTCTACCAGGGCCGCTGGTTCGACCCGCAGGCCATCATGCTGCGCGAGGCCGCGCAGCGCTGGGTGGCGCGTGCCGTCACCGGCGAGGTGACGATCGAACTGCGCCGCGGCAATGACTACTCGATCCTGAACACCGTGTCGGCCAACCTGACCTATGCGCCCGAGCGGCTCAGCATGGAGAAGGTCGAGAACGCGCCGTTCTCGCCGGCCGACCGCATCGGCCAGCTGACGATGCGCAACCTCGACATCACCGACACGCGCGCCAAGCTCGGCATCTACACCCAGGCGGGTTTGCTGTCAGGCCATGGCGCCGCCTTGCCCGGCCTGAAGGCCGACGCTGAAAGCTGAACGGCCGCGCCGCGACTCACTCCATTCACGACCCCTCGGAACGCCGCACATGACCGACTCGATCACCGCCACACTGGCTGGCACCCTCTCCACCCGCGCCAACGTCTACTTCGACGGCAAGTGCGTCTCGCACAGCATGACCCTGGCCGACGGCTCGAAGAAAAGTGTCGGCGTGATCCTGCCGTCGCGCCTGACCTTCAACACCGGCGCGCCTGAAGTGATGGAACTCATTGAGGGCGCCTGCCGGGTGAAGCTGGCGGGCAGTGCGGACTGGGTGGACTACCGCGGCGGGCGGTCGTTTGCCGTGCCGGGTTCGTCGTCGTTCGAGATTGAAGTCACACAAGCACTGCACTACATCTGCCACTTCGGCTGAGCCGAATCAACCTGGGAGCACACACCATGAGCCGGACCCAACCTTTGTCTTTTCGATGGGCACTGATTGCAGCGCTGCTGTCGGTCGGCGTCAGCGGCCACGCCAAGGACGCGGGCATGCTGCACCTGGTGTGCAGCGGCACCGAACTCATCGAGATCATCTACGGCACCGAGTTGGACCCGCCGCGCAAAGGCGACTTTCGGGTCGAGTACACGATTGATCTGGCCAAGAAGGGCGTTCTGAACGCTCGCAACGGTCAGATCACGCCGATCCGCCTCACCGACAAGGAGTTCAACTTCGGCTCGGCCACCGACTTCGACCCGACCAACAAAGACCCGGTCGGCCCGAAGACCAACGGCACCGGTGCCAACGCGACCGGCGTCGTCATCAACCGCACCAACGGCAAGTACTTCTCGATCTCGACGCGCAAGTCGTTCAGCACCGACCCGCCAGCAGAAGGTGCCACTGAGCCGACCATCATCACCAACGTGCGCACCCGCCAGGGCCTGTGCACCGACGGCACGCCATCACCGTCGTTTTGAGCGCCTACCGACGTGGCACTAGGCGGCGCCGGGGCTGGCATAGACCCACAGCAGCCAAAGTGCGCTGACGATCATCGGCGTGAACGTCATCGCCATGCCCGCGACCCGGAAGGCCAAGTTTTCCTGGGTCTGGCTGACGCCGAACGCATGCGAGACACGTCCCAGCAGAACGCTGATGCCCAGGCCATGGACCAGCACTGAACTGCCCCCCGCGATCTCCACCAGGTAGATCAGCAACAGACTCAAGGGCACGTATTCAGCGAAGTTCGAATGCACCCGCATCGCCCGCAACATCGACTCGTTGCCCGCATCCCCAATAGCGATTCGGAGCCGACGGCGCATGCGCAGCGTTCGCAGGCTCAGGCCGACAAACAGCAGGGCCAGCAGCGCGGCGTAGAGCGGGACGATGTGAGGCATTTGCAATGTGCACCTTTGACATTCAGCCGCCGGACTTGAACAACGGTTCAGCTCTCACTGGTTCTAACGCGATGAGGCCCAGACCTCAGTGCAATGGCTGCAACGACGAGCACACCGGCGACAACTGGCGACAGTGGCAACTGCGTGACCACCGCAAAGTACGACCAGAGTACGGGATTGGCTACGTCGGGGCATAGCAACTCAGTCTTGCAGCCAGCTGCGAGAGCAAGAGCCGCGAGCAGAGGGGACACCAGCACGGCGCAAGCAGCGATCAGCGCGACAGCCACAAGCATCACCTGCCGAAGTGCGGGCGAAGCAAGTGCACAGACATGGTGAGCGGAGTAGGCCGCAACCCAGAGCGCAACAAAGTAGCTGACGCTAACGCCACCGAAAGTGCTGAGCTGGACTTGGCGCATTGCTTTGTACGAGCCAGCTCCGCTGAGCGCGAGCTCAAACTCGACGAGCGCAAGCGCCACTGCAACGACGGCTGCAAGGGCAGCAAGAACGCTTTGACGTGACCACATGGGCGCCAACTTGTTGTGGGGACACAGTATCGCTGTCAAAAAACCAAGCAGTGACCATGCTGTCGCCGTGCCAGTCGGCTACAACCGTTTGATCAATCCAAGCCGTTCCGACCGGTCACCCCCACGCCCCTTGCGCCTCCGCCCAGCCGACCACTGCGATCGGTGAGCCGTCGGGGTGGATGAAGGTCAGCGGGCCGAGGAAGGTCATGTAGAACTCGCTGTCCACCGGGAACTGGGTCTTGTCGTGGCGCGCGCCCGAGGCTTCGAAGCCGTAGCCGGGGGCGACGGCGGTGTCGCCACCGGCGGCCTTGCCACCGCGCACATCCATGCGGCCTCGGGTCAAGAGGTATTCGCCCGGCCCGGCGTGGACGTGCGGCGCGAACGACGAGCCCGCCGGGCAGTCGAAGATCGCCGTCCAGGCGCCCTGCTCGGGCGACACGTGCAGCAGCTTCCAGCGGATGCCGCCAGCCGAGAACGCCTCGGGGAACGGCTGCCATGCCAGCGCGTCGATCTGCACGTACTCTTCGTCGGTCTTCGGCTTCATCGTATCTCCTCGGTGGTCGACTTCGGGTCGTTCACACCCCCGCGCGTGGGAGCTTCGCGGTCAGTGCCTGTTGCAGGGTGTCGGCACTGTCTTGCAGATGGGCCTGCGCCTCGGCGCTGAGGCCGGGGCGTTTGGCAGCCGCGTTCAGGCGGGTCAGCAGAATTTGCGCCTGTGCACGCACCAGGCTGCGGGCGTCGGCGCGGCTCAGGGCGGCCGGGCGCAACAGCTGGCTGGCGATGCGGTTGACATGCTCGCGCTGCAACTCGCGGCGCAGCGACGCGATGTCACCCAAGCGACCCAGCTCGCTCCACACCGCGTCGTTCAGTCGCTGGTACAACTCTGAGAGGCGCAGCGCGTCTTTGGGCAGCTTGTCTTCGCTGTCGAGCAGGCGCACCGACACCTCATCGCTCAGCAGTTGACCGAGCACGTTGCGCTGCAACTCGATCACCAGCGAGGCCAGCGAAAAATCGGTGACCAGCGCCGTCGCCGGTGTGCCGTCGTTGCGCAAGTAGACATCGCCACGCTCCAGAAAATCGACCGCCAGCTTGCGTTGCAGGGCCGGTGAAATGCGAAAGCTCTCGGCCGACAGGAAGCCACGCGTCAGCAGATCGAGTGCAGCACGCTGGTCGGCTGCAGGCAGTGGCGACAAGGGGTCGCGACCGCTGCCGGCGTGGTCGCGCAGTGTTCGCACACCGCCGATCTGCCGCGTCAGGTTGCCGGCGGCGCGGCCCATGTCGCGCAGCGCGTAGGTGACCGAGCGACGCAGCACGGCGTAGTCCGCGTCGGCGGGCAGCGTGCGCGTTTCCTGCCGCGCCAGCAGATCGCGGGCGATGGCGATGCGCTTGCGGGCGAAGGCCAGCACATCGGTGCCGAGGTCGCCCTGCAAGGTTTCCGGGTCGACGCCGAAGCCGTTGTCTTCGTCGGTGCCGAAGGCCAGTTCGGGCTCGGCACTGCGCGCGGCAATCTTCGCCAGTTCAGCGGCCTCCTGGTCGGCGGGCAGCGGGCGGTAGGCGTACTCGATGGCCCAGTAGTCGTAGGGGCCGATCGTGGTGTTGAAGACCGTGCCCTGCTGGGCACTCGGGATGCCCGGTGCAGCGAGGTTCAATGCGGCGTACTCCATCACCGAACCGGCGATGCCGTGCGCCGCGGTGAAGGCGGGGTCGGCCAGTTGCGCCTCGGTGTAAGCGCGCGACGAGCGGAAGTTGTGACGCAGCCCGAGCGTGTGGCCGACCTCATGCATCGTGACGTCCTTGATGTAGCCCTGCACGAAGGCTTCAGCCTCGGGGCTGTCGGGGTCCAGTTCGCCGCGCGCTTCGAGCACATCGAGCGCATAGCCGAGCTGCTCGGCAGCGTGGTCGGCATGGGCGCAGAAGTCGCGCTGGCGCAGTCCACGCGCCGCGAGTTCGGCAGGCAAGGCATCGACCGGCGACGTGGCCAGCACCTGGGCACGCAAGGCGCGCAGGCTGCGCGAGGAGAGACTCTCGATGCCGATGTCGGCGTCGAGAATTTCGCCCGAGCGCGGGTCGACATGGCTCGGGCCGATGGCGCCGAACGACGGGTTCGAGTTGGTCATCCAGCGCACCGAGGCGCGGCCGAAGTCCAGCGTGTCCCAGGGCGCGTCGTCGGGCTGCACTTCAACGCGGATCGCGTCCTTAAAGCCAATTTTCTCGAACGCCTTGTTCCATTCCAGCACGCCCGCCGTGACCGAGGCGCGGTATTTCTCGGGGATGGTTTTGTCGAGCCAGAAGGTGATCGGCTTCACGGGTGCGGACAGCACTGCGGCCGGGTCGGACTTTTCGAGCCGCCAGCGGTTGACGAAACGCTGGCGCGGTGATCTCGCGAGGTCGTCGCTGAAGTCGGAGCGGTTGCTGGTGAAGTGGCCGATGCGGCCATCGGCCCGGCGCGACGCCATCACCTGCTCGGGCAAACGGGCCAGCGAGTAGTGCACCGTCATGAACAGGCTGCGCGCATCGGGCACCGAGCGAGGCAGCGACGGTTGCGGCGTGCCCGGCGGCACGCCCGGATTGGGCTGCGCGATCGCGTTGGTCGCGTAATGGTTCAGCACCTCCAGCACCAGCAAGTCAGGGGTGGTGCGCACCTGGGTGATGATGGAGCTGCGCCCGTCGAGCGCATAGCCCTGCCGGTACTGGCGCTGCAGCGCCTGGCCCAGACCGGTCATGTCGTTGACGAACAGCGCGTTCGCATCGACCAGCACCGACTGGCGCTGCGGGTGCGGCTGACTCAGGACCGCAGTGGCCGCCAGCAAACTGGGCGAAAACGCCGCCTCGACTGCGCGGCCGGTGGGTGTGTTGGGCGCAGCGACAAATTCGGTGTTGCGCGCCAGCATCTGCACCTGGTTGTAGATGCGGCGGAATTCGATCACCAACTCGTCGCCCATCAGCCCACCGAAGAAGCGGCCTTCGCCGACACCCGTTTTCAGTTTCGGTGACAGGAACAGCGGCTGGTTGAAGTCGCCGGGCTTGAGTTCCAGCCACACCTTCTCGTCTTTTTGCCACAGCGAGAACAGGCCAGCAATGGACTTGGCGTCTTTGATGACGTCGTTGAACGGGCGCAGGGCCCCCGGTGGCACAGCCGGCGGTGACCCTGTGGGCACGGCACCCCCTGGCGCAGCGGACGGGGCGGCGGTGCCGGGCGCTGCCGACCTGACCCCATCGGCAGGCGTTGCAGCCACTGCGGCAGCGGGTGCCGACAGGCCGCCCGCCGGAGCGGTCGCGCAACCGGCCAGCCACAGCCCGCACAGCGGCAACAGCCAGTTCAGTGGCAGCGGCGCCACCGTGCGTTTACGCTGCGGCGTCGCCCGGCTCATTTCAGCGCCTTGAAGCGCACCCGCTTCGGCCGCGCGCCTTCCTCGCCGAGGCGCTTCTTCTTGTCGGCTTCGTATTCCTGGTAGTTGCCGTCGAAGAAGTTCCATTTGGAGTCGCCCTCGGCGGCCAGGATGTGGGTGGCGATGCGGTCGAGGAACCAGCGGTCGTGGCTGATCACCATGATGCTGCCGGCGAACTCGAGCAACGCGTCTTCGAGCGCGCGCAGGGTTTCGACGTCGAGGTCGTTCGACGGCTCGTCGAGCATCAGCACATTGCCGCCCTGGGACAGCGTCTTCGCCAGGTGCAGCCGGCCGCGCTCGCCGCCCGACAGGCTGCCCACCAGCTTCTGTTGGTCGTTACCCTTGAAGTTGAAGCGCCCGATGTAGGCGCGGCTCGGCATCACGAACTTGCCGACGACGATGTTGTCGAGCCCGCCCGACACGTCCTGCCACACGGTCTTGTCGGCGGCCAGCGATTCGCGGCTCTGGTCGACGAAGGCCATGCGCGCGGTCGGCCCGATCTTCACCGTGCCGCTGTCCGGCTTCTCTTGCCCATTGATCATGCGGAACAGCGTCGACTTGCCGGCGCCGTTCGGACCGATGATGCCGACGATCGCGCCCGCCGGCACCTTGAAGCTCAGGTTGTCGATCAGCACCCGGTCGCCGAAGCTCTTGGTGACACCCTCGAACTCGATCACCTCGTGGCCGAGCCGCTCACCCACCGGGATGAAGATCTCGTTGGTCTCGTTGCGCTTTTGGTAGTCGGTGTCGCTCAGTTCCTCGAAGCGGGCCAGGCGCGCCTTGCTCTTGGCCTGCCGGCCCTTCGGGTTCTGGCGCACCCACTCCAGCTCCTTCTTCATCGCCTTGGTGCGCGCGTCTTCGGTCTTCTGTTCCTGCTCGATGCGGGCTTCCTTCTGTTCCAGCCAGGTGCTGTAGTTGCCCTTGTACGGAATGCCCGATCCGCGGTCGAGTTCGAGAATCCACTCGGCCGCGTTGTCGAGGAAGTAGCGATCGTGGGTGATCGCGACCACGGTGCCGCTGAAGCGGCTCAGGAACTGCTCCAGCCAGTCGACCGACTCGGCGTCCAGGTGGTTGGTGGGCTCGTCGAGCAGCAGCATGTCGGGCTTGGACAGCAGCAGCCGGCACAGCGCCACACGGCGCTTCTCACCGCCCGACAGCTTGCCGATGACGGCGTCCCACGGCGGCAGGCGCAGCGCGTCGGCGGCCAGTTCGAGTTGCAGGTCGGTGTTCTCGGAGCCGGCGGCGGCGATCACCGCTTCGAGCTGGGCCTGCTCGGCGGCCAGCGCGTCGAAGTCGGCATCCTCCGCGGCGTATTCGGCATAGACCTCGTCGAGCCGCTTCTTCGCCGCCAGCACGCCACCGATGCCCTCCTCGACCGATTCGCGCACCGTCTGGTCCGGATTCATCACCGGCTCCTGTGGCAGGTAGCCGATGTTCAGGCCGGGCATCGGCGTGGCTTCGCCTTCGATGTCCTTGTCGACGCCGGCCATGATCTTCAGCAGCGTCGACTTGCCCGAACCGTTGAGCCCCAGCATGCCGATCTTCGCGCCGGGGAAGAAGCTCAGCGAGATGTTCTTGAGGATCTGACGCTTCGGCGGGACGATCTTGCCGACGCGGTTCATGGTGAAGACGTACTGGGCCATGGGTTGCCTTGAAGAATTCAGTGAGTGACAAGCGATGTTCGGCACCGAAGGTGCCGGGGCGACGGTCTGACCGCGAAGGCGCCATCGCCGAAGAGGCGATATTGTCGTTGGTCGACGTTTGCCGGTCGTTTACCCACCTGATCGGCCTCAATATCCGGGAAAACCCGTTAGACTCCGCGCAATCAACGCAGCACCCAGTCACTGCGCTGATGTCATCCTGACCGGGCTGTCTTTTCATTCGACGCCCCTCACACCCCTCTGCCTGCGACTGGCGCTCGATGTTCGAGCGACAGGCCGATCCGCTGTTTGGAATCTCATGTCCTTTGAATCTCTCGGCCTCGCCGAGCCCTTGTTGCGTGCCGTCGCTGAATACGGCTACACCACCCCCACCCCGATCCAGATGCAGGCGATCCCGGTCGTGCTGTCGGGCAGTGACCTGCTCGGCGGCGCGCAAACCGGCACCGGCAAGACCGCCGGCTTCACGCTGCCGATGCTGCACCGGCTGATGGAAAAGCCTGCCGTGCGCGACGAAGGGCCACAAGGTGGCCCGCCGCGCGGTCCACGGGGCAAGCTGCCGATTCGCGCGCTGATCCTCACCCCCACCCGCGAACTGGCCGCCCAGGTCGAGGAAAGCGTGCGCACCTACGGCAAGTACAGCAAGCTCACTTCAATGGTGATGTTCGGTGGCGTCGGCATGCAGCCGCAGATCGACAAGCTGCGCCGCGGCGTCGACATCCTGGTCGCCACACCGGGCCGTCTGCTTGATCACCATCAGCAGCGCACGCTGGACCTGAGCCACATCGAGATCTTCGTGCTTGACGAAGCCGACCGCATGCTGGACATGGGCTTCATCCACGACATCAAGAAAGTGCTGGCCATCGTGCCGGCGCAAAAACAGAGCCTGCTGTTTTCGGCGACCTTCAGCGACGAGATCAAGGCGCTGGCCGATCGACTGCTGAACAAGCCCGCGCTGATCGAAGTGGCGCGCCGCAACCAGACCGCCGACACCATTGCGCAGAAGGTGCACCCGGTGGGCCGGGACATGAAGAAGAACCTGCTGGCGCACCTGATCAAGTCGAACGACTGGGATCAGGTGCTGGTCTTCACCCGCATGAAAAGCGGTGCCAACAAGCTGGTCGAGTTTCTGGAGAAGCAAGGCATAAGCGCGATGGCGATCCACGGCAACAAGAGCCAGGCGGCGCGCACCAAGGCGCTGGCCGAGTTCAAGACCGGTGACCTGACGGTGCTGGTGGCCACCGACATCGCCGCGCGCGGCATCGACATCGACATGCTGCCGCACGTGGTGAACTACGAAATGCCCAACGTGCCGGAAGACTACGTTCACCGCATCGGCCGCACCGGCCGCGCGGGTGCGCAGGGCGAGGCGATCTCGCTCGTGTGCCCCGACGAGAACGGCTTCCTGCGCGACATCGAGCGGCTGATCAAGCGCGAGATCCCGAAGGAAATCGTCGATAGCTTTGCGCCGCCGGTGGGCGAGAAAGCCGAGCCCATCGTGCTGGGCCGCATGGTGATCGGTGAAGGCGCCGGCCGCGGCGGCTTCCGCACCAGCGGCGGCGGTGGTCGTCACGGTGGTGGCGGCGGGGG
>JAKFUQ010000182.1 GCA_021732645.1 Rhizobacter sp.
TCGCCGTCCAAGCGTAGTCAAGCCTCAGCCCTGGTTCCCGCCTTGCGCCATGAGGCCGCTGACCCTGCCCTCGAGCTGACGCTCAGCGCGGTGGAAGAGCGGCTGTCGTCGCTCGGCGCTGCGCTGCAAGCCCGTGACCTGTCGTCGATCGACCTGCATGCGTCGGAGTTGCATCGTGCGCTGTCGAACGCGGTGGATCATTTTTCCCGTGCGGCCCGCAACGGCCCGGTGCCGCAGCCGCTGCGCCGTCGGCTGGCCAGTGCCAGCGGCACGGTCGCGGCCCAGCGCGAAAGCCTGGCCCGTGCCACCGCCGCCCTGGACCGCGCCATCGACGTGTTGTTGCCGCGCGAGGCGCCTGCCGTTTACGGCGCGCAAGGCAACGTGCAGCGCCCCGGCCGCGCCGGTTCGTTGCTGGCCTGATCCGGGCCCCACAGCCCGCAGGCGGGCTCAGCGCGCAGGCGCTGCCTTCAACGCCATCACCCACTCACGACCCTGCGCCTCGGGCACTGCACGCAAACGCGTGCGGGGCGAGCTGAGGTAGCTCAACTCCACCACCTGCGACAAGTAGGTGATCGTTCCCGGCTTCAGCTCGATTTCCACCGCATGGCGGATGTCGCCGCGGGATTCCACGGTGTGCATGCCCGGCGCGACCACGGCGTAGAGGTAAGACCGCGCCACCGTGGCCCCCAGGTGTTGCCCATCGATCAGCACCTCGATGGGAATGGCGCCACCCACACGCTCGCTGCGTATGACGTAGACGCCCGCCTCGTGGGCCCCCACACGGAACACCGGCGCCGCAGCGCCTGCCGTGGGGGTGCCAGCGGGCAGCGCCGTGGCACATCCGCTGACCGCCAAGCTGGCCGCCATGGCTGCCGCAACCGCGGCCGCGATGGCTTTGAACCGCCACGCGTTCATGGCAGCGGCCCGTCACCGCCCTCGCTGGCGCGCGCCGTGATGCAGATACCCCATACGGCAATGAACATCGCAGCGATCACCGGGCCCATCACAAAACCGTTCAGGCCAAAGACGGTCATGCCGCCCAGCGTCGAGATCAACACCACGTAGTCGGGCATCTTGGTGTCTTTGCCGACCAGGATCGGGCGCAGCACGTTGTCGACCATGCCGATCACCAGCACACCGTAAGCGATCAGTCCGATGCCCTGCCAGACCTCGCCATTGACCAGAAAGTACAGCGCCACCGGCAGCCACACCAATGCAGCGCCCACCGCTGGCAACAACGACAGGAAAGCCATGATCACGGCCCACAGCAGCGCGCCATCGACGCCCAGGAACCAGAACGCCAGGCCACCCAACGCACCCTGTACCACGGCGACGACCAAGTTGCCCTTCACCGTAGCGCGGATCACGGTGTTGAACTTGCGCCGCAGTTCGAGCTTGTCGCGTTCATCGAGCGGAATCGCCGAGTTGATGCGGGCCGCCAGGTGGGCACCGTCGCGCAACAGGAAGAACACCAGGTAGATCGTGATGAAACAATTGACGATGAACTCGAAGGTGTTCTGGCCTATGGTCAGGGCCTGGGTGGCGATCAGGCTGGTGCCCTGCGACACGGCCGTGCTGAGCTTGAGCTTGAGTGCCGCGACATTGCCCAGGCCGAACTGATTCATCCGCTCGGTGACCCAAGGCGGCAGCGCCTGCATGACCTGGTCGAAGTAACGGCCAAAGTCCAGCTCGCCCGATTGCATGCGCTCGTAGAAGCCTGCGCCTTCGCGCACCAGCGAGGCCGACAGAAACGCCAGCGGCAGCAGCACGATCAGCACGATCACCGCCAGCGTGATCAGTGCAGCCCATGATTGGCGCCCTCGGAACCGGGCCCGCACTCGACGGTGCAACGGCGCGAACAGGATGGCCAGCACGACACCCCAGAACAGCGCGCCGAAGAAGGGCCACAGGATCCAGCCGAAGGCCAGCGACACCGCCACCAGCATGAACACAAAGACCTTGTTGGCCAGCACGGGCGGACCGTTGGAATCAGCGTCGGGGTCGGTGGGGGACATGTGCAAGGCGGGCAGATGGTGCAGTTGGCGATTGCGCATGGTATCGCCGCAGCGCGGCGGTGCCCCGATGTCATCGCACCGTCACTGCGCCGCCATGACCGTGTCACACCCCCGTCGCAACATCTGTGGCCATGCAACGCGATGTGCCCCTGCTGCGCGCATGGACCGATTTCCAGGTTCAGCGCGCAGCGACCGTGGGTGCTGCCGATCTGGCGCTCGACGCGCTCGCTGACCCAAAACAGCACTACCGCAGCGTCTGGATCTCCGACGTGCACCTCGGCACCCCGGGCTGCCAGGCCACCGCGCTGCTGAGTTTCCTGAGGCACTTCGACAGCGACCACCTGTTCCTGGTCGGCGACATCATCGACGGCTGGCAGCTGCGGCGCAGCTGGTACTGGCCGCAGTCGCACAACGACGTGGTGCAAAAGCTGCTGCGCAAGGCCCGCAAGGGCACGCGGGTGATGTTCATCCCCGGCAACCACGATGAGTTTGCGCGCCGCTACCTGGGTCATGATTTCGGCGGCATCGAGGTGGCCGAAGACTGGATGCACGAAACCGCCGATGGCCGCCGCCTGTGGATCATCCACGGCGACCTGTTCGACGGCGTGATCCAGTGCGCCAAGTGGTTGGCCCATGTGGGCGACACGCTGTATGAATTCACGCTCAAGCTCAACCGCCACCTGAACTCGATGCGCGCGCGCCTGGGCCTGCCGTACTGGAGCTTGTCGAAGTACCTCAAATTCAAGGTCAAGCGCGCGGTCAACTTCATCGGCGACTTCGAAGTGGCCGTGGCACGCGAGGCTCGGCGTCGCGGGGCTCACGGCGTGGTCTGCGGACACATCCACCACGCCGAACTGCGCGAGATCGACGGCATCACCTACGCCAACGACGGCGACTGGGTCGAAAGCCTCACCGCACTGGTCGAGCATGCCGACGGGCGCCTGGAAATCATCGACTGGAGCGAGCACCTGCGCCTGGCCGATGCCATGCCCCCCGCCACAGAGGTGCAGCCCAGCGCTGCAGTGGCCCCTGCGGTGTACGGCGTGGTCGATGCCGACATGGCAGCGACTTGACTGCTGCGCTGCGCCACGGCTGTTGTTTGCGCCGACCTGCGTCGCCGGCAGTGTCCCTAAACTAGTGCCATGAGCATCGATCCCGCCTTGCGTGCCTCTGCCGAAACCGTTGCCGCTCCCGAATCGGCCGCAGCACTGACCACGGGGGAGCCCGCGCCCATGCTTGGGCGTGAAACCTCCATCCTGGAATTCAACCGCCGCGTGTTGGCGCAGGCCCTGCGGCACGACGTGCCGCTGCTGGAGCGGCTGCGCTACATCTGCATCGTGTCGTCGAACATCGACGAGTTCTTCGAGGTTCGGTTCGCCGACTACCTGGAGGCCTCGCGCCTGCCCAATGCCGGCGTCACCGACGCCGACGTGCAGGCCATCACGGCAGAGGCCCATCGCCTGATTGACGAACAGTACGCCGCGTTCAACGACCAGCTGACGCCGTTGCTCAAACGCGCGGGCATCGTGATCCTGAACCACGCCGAGCGCGACCGGGCGCAACGCGAGTGGGTCGAGCAGTTTTTTCAAAAGCAGGTGCGCCCGCTGCTGGTGCCGATCGGGCTCGACCCTTCGCACCCGTTTCCGCTGGTCGCCAACAAGGCGCTGAACTTCATCGTGCGCCTGGGCGGCAAGGATGCATTCGGCCGCGAGAACACCATTGCCATCGTCAAGGTGCCGCGCGTGCTGCCGAGGGTGATTCGCTTGCCGCAGGCGCTGGCGCCCGGCAAGCAGGCCTTCGTGCTGCTGACCAGCGTGATCCGCGCGCACTTGGCCGAGTTGTTTCCCGGTCGCGAGGTCACCACGTTTTCGCAGTTCCGCGTCACCCGCGACTCCGACCTGGAAGTTGATGAAGACGATGTCAAGAACCTGCGCCAGGCGCTGCGTTCGGGCCTCAGTTCACGCCACTTCGGGCAGGCGATCCGCCTGGAGGTGGTCAGCACCTGCCCGCCGGAGTTGTCAGAGTTCTTGCTCGAACAGTTCGAGCTACCGCAAGCCGCGCTGTACCAGGTCAACGGGCCGGTCAACCTGGTGCGGCTGAACCAGCTGATCGACCAGGTGGTTGAGCCTTCGGGCGACCGCCACGCAGCGCCGGCGCTGCGGTTTGCACCGCACGAAGGTGCCTGGCCCGACAAGCGACTGCCGCGCGACCAGTCCATCTTCGCCGGGCTGCGTCGGGGCGACGTGCTGCTGCACCACCCGTTCGAGTCGTTCGACCCGGTGGTGCAGTTCCTGCGCGAATCGGTCAACGACCCGGCGGTGCTGGCCATCAAGCAGACCATCTACCGCACCGGCAGCGAGTCGCCGCTGATGGACTTGCTGATCGAGGCGGCGCGGCGCGGCAAGGAGGTGATGGTCGTCGTCGAGTTGAAGGCGCGCTTCGACGAGGAGGCCAACATCAACTGGGCCGAGCGCCTGGAAGCCGTCGGTGCGCAAGTGGTCTACGGCGTGGTGGGCCTGAAGACACACGCCAAGCTGCTGCTGGTGACGCGGCGCGAATTTTCGGCCAGTGGAGCCACCGCCGCCCACCCCAACGCCACCGCACGGCTGCGCCGCTATGCCCACCTGTCCACCGGCAACTACAACCCGAAGACCGCGCGGCTGTACACCGATGTCAGCTATTTAACCGCCGACACCGACCTCACCGCCGATGTCGATGCGGTGTTTCAGCAATTGGCCTGCCTGGGCAAGATGAAGCCGCTGCGCCAGATACTGCAGGCGCCGTTCACCATGCACCGTCGGCTGATCCACTGCATCGACAGGGTGGCCGATGCGGCACGTGGCGGCCAGCCTGCGCGCATCATCGTCAAGATCAACGCGCTGACCGACCCGTTGCTCATCGCCGCGCTGGTGCGCGCGGGCCAGGCGGGGGCCGACATCGATTTGATCGTGCGCAGCGCCTGCGTGCTGCGCCCCGGCGTGCCCGGGCTCAGCGACCGCATCCGCGTGCGCTCGGTGGTCGGGCGCTTCCTGGAGCACTCGCGGGTGATGTACTTCCGCTGGGGCACCGGTGACGACGACGAGGTGCTCTACCTGTCGAGTGCCGACTGGATGAGCCGCAACATGATGCGCCGCATCGAGGTGGCCTGGCCGGTGCGCGACGCCCGGCTGCGCCAGCGCGTCATCGACGAATGTCTGGTGCCCTACCTGCACGACCGCCGTGACGCGTGGCTGCTCAACAGTGATGGCAGTTTCGCGCGCATCGGCAGCAACGGCGTCAGTGCGCAGCAGGCACTGATCAAGCGCTTTCAACCGTTGGCCCATGCGCCAGCAGCACCTCCTGGAGGATGAGGCGATGGATCTGATCCTGTGGCGCCACGCAGAAGCGCACCTCATCAAAGAGGGGCAAAACGACCTGGATCGCAGCCTGACCGCCAAGGGCGAACGGCAGGCTGCACGCATGGCCGACTGGCTGAGCCAGCGGCTGGCGCAAGGCACAAGGGTGCTGGTCAGCCCGGCCCGGCGCTGTCAGCAGACCGCCAAAGCGCTGGGCAAGAACTTCAAGACGCTGGAGGCGCTGGCGCCCGACGCCAGCGGTGATGCGCTGCTGAAGGCCGCCCGCTGGCCCGAGTCGCCCGAACCGGTGCTGGTGATCGGCCACCAGCCCACGCTGGGTTTGGTCGCCGCGCACCTGCTGGCCGATGTGCCGCAGACATGGTCGATCAAGAAAGGCTCGGTGTGGTGGTTCCGGCACCGCGACCGCGAGGGTGACGCACAGGTCGTTTTGCAGGCCATGCAAGCACCGGATTGCCTTTAAGGCAACGCTGAACAAGTCCCCGCCAAGCGGCGCCTGCGAGGTTGTCAGGTTTCATGTCTTCCCGCTTGTGTCGATATAGGGGATGACTGAAGATGGTGACCAGAGACTCGCAGCCTCGCTCATGAACACTTTCGCGCCACTGACACGCTGTACAGCTCCGCTGGAGAGCGAGGCGCAGCGGTTGGCGCTGCTGCACTCGATGGCGCTGCTCGACACGCCGGCCGAGACCGCCTTCGATGCCATCACACGGCTGGCGGCGCAGATCACCGGCCGGCCCATCGCGCTGATCGGGCTGGTCGACGCCGAGCGCACCTGGTTCAAGTCGCGCGTCGGGTTGGACGCGGCTGAATCCCCGAACGACATCTCTTTCTGCCATGCGGCGATTGCGTCTGATGAGATCTTCGAGGTGCCCGACACCCATGCCGACCCGCGCTTCGCCGACAACCCCCTGGTCACCGGCGCGCCGCATGTGCGCTTTTATGCCGGCATGCCCTTGCGCGTGGCCGGCCTGCCAATGGGCACGGTGTGCGTCGTCGATCACGAACCGTACCGGCTCGACGACAAGCAGCGGGACGCCTTGCGCCAACTCGGCCACCTCGCTGTCGAGCTGATGGAGCGGCGTTTGGCCAGCCGCGCCAAGACCGAGTTCATCGGGCACATGAACCACGAGATGCGCACCCCGATGAACGCCATCCTCGGCTTCGGCCAGTTGCTGCAACTGGAGGTTCGAGCGGGTTCTCGCGAGGCCACGCAGGTGCGCCACATCGTTGATGCGGGCCACCACCTGCTGGCGCTGATCGACGAATCGCTGGACCTGATGCGCGTGGAAGCCGGCGCGATGCAGTTGGAGGTGCAGCCCATCGATCTGGTGCCGATGCTGGCCGACGTGGCCGCATTGCTCAAGCCGATGGCCGATGGCCGCCACATCACGCTGCACCTGGATCTGCCACACACCTTGTTCGCGCAGGGCGATCCCCGGCGCACCAAACAGGTGATGCTGAACCTGGCAAGCAACGCGATCAAGTACGGCCGAGCAGGCAGCCTGATTCGCTTTGCCGCCGGTACGGCCAGCGATGGGACCTCGTGGGCCACCGTCAAGGACGACGGGGTCGGGCTGACGCCCGAACAGCTCGGTCGGCTGTTCAAGCCATTCGAGCGACTGGGGCAGGAACGCGGCCACGTCCAGGGCACGGGCCTTGGGCTGGCGCTCTCGGTGCGTCTGATCGAAGCGATGGGGGGGCGCATCGATGTCAGCAGTGAGGCCGGCCATGGCACCGTGTTCACGGTGACCTGGCAGCCCTGTGGTCCCGATCAGGCGGCGCTGGCCATTCAAACCACGGCCCAGCCGCATTGAGCGGGCGCGACTCAGACCGCTTCGTTCCTCAGGGTTTGCTCAACAGCACCGACACGTTGTCGCTGCCCGGCGCACCGAACGCCTGCTCGCGCAGCAGCGCCAGCTGATCGCGCACCCGCGCGGCCTTCTCGAACTCGAGGTTGCGGGCGTGCTCGAGCATCTGCTTCTCCAGTTGCTTGATGCGCTTGCCCAGGTCTTTCTCCGACAGCATCTCGACCTCGGCCGATCGAAGCGCGTCCTTGCCGGCGCCCTTGTCTGACTTCTCTGAATACACCCCGTCGATCAGCTCCTTGATCTTCTTGTTGATCGTGCGTGGCGTGATGCCCATCGCCAGGTTGTGGGCGATCTGCTTGTTGCGGCGGCGCTCGGTTTCGTCGATGGCCTTGCGCATTGATTCGGTGACCTTGTCGGCGTAAAGAATCGCGCGGCCATTGACGTTGCGCGCCGCGCGGCCGATGGTCTGGATCAGGCTGCGCTCGGCGCGCAGGAAGCCTTCCTTGTCGGCATCGAGGATCGCGACCAGGCTGACCTCGGGAATGTCCAGCCCCTCGCGCAGCAGGTTGATACCGACCAGCACATCGAACACGCCCAGCCGCAGATCGCGCAGTATTTCCACGCGCTCGACGGTCTCGATGTCGCTGTGCAGGTAGCGCACCTTGCAGCCGTTGTCGCTGAGGTAGTCGGTCAGCTGCTCGGCCATGCGCTTGGTCAGCGTGGTGATCAGCACCCGCTCGCTCAGATCGACGCGGATGCGGATTTCCTGCAGCACATCGTCGACCTGGTGGGTTGCTGGCCGCACCTCGACCATCGGGTCGATCAGCCCGGTCGGCCGCACCACCTGCTCGACCACCTGGCCGGCGGTGCGCTGCTCGTAGGCGGCGGGCGTGGCCGACACGAACATCACCTGACGCATCTTGGTCTCGAACTCCTCGAAGCGCAGCGGCCGGTTGTCGAGCGCACTCGGCAGCCGGAAGCCATATTCGACCAGCGTGGTCTTGCGTGCCCGGTCGCCGTTGTACATACCGCCGAGCTGGCCGATCATCACGTGCGACTCGTCGAGGAACATCAGCGCGTCCTTCGGCAGGTAGTCGACCAGCGTCGACGGCGGCTGCCCTGGCGCTGCGCCCGACAGGTGGCGCGTGTAGTTCTCGATGCCCTTGCAGTGGCCAATCTCCTGCAGCATCTCCAGATCGAATCGGGTGCGTTGCTCCAGCCGCTGCGCCTCGACCAGCTTGCCCGCGCCGACCAGCTCGGCGGTGCGCTCACGCAGCTCTTCCTTGATCGTGCCGATCGCGTTGACCACCTTGTCGCGCGGGGTCACGTAATGGCTGGACGGGTACACCACGAAGCGCGGGATCTTCTGGCGGATGCGCCCCGTGAGCGGGTCGAACAGGCTCAGCGATTCGATCTCGTCGTCGAACAGCTCGACGCGGATCGCCAGCTCGGAATGCTCGGCCGGGAAAATGTCGACCGTGTCGCCGCGCACGCGGAAGGTACCGCGCGAAAAGTCTGTCTCGTTGCGGCTGTACTGCATGCGGATCAGCTGGCCGATCAGATCGCGCTGGTTCTGCTTCCCGCCGGTGCGCATCACCAGCCGCATTTCCAGGTAGTCCTCGGGCGCGCCGATGCCGTAGATCGCGCTCACCGTGGCGACGATCACCACATCACGCCGCTCCAGCAGGCTCTTGGTGGCAGACAGGCGCATCTGCTCGATGTGTTCGTTGATCGCGCTGTCCTTCTCGATGAACAGGTCGCGCTGCGGCACGTAGGCCTCGGGCTGGTAGTAGTCGTAGTAGCTGACGAAGTACTCGACCGCGTTCTTCGGAAAGAACTCGCGGAACTCGGCGTAGAGCTGCGCGGCCAGCGTCTTGTTCGGCGCAAACACGATGGCCGGGCGGCCCATCTGCGCGATCACGTTGGCCATGGTGTAGGTCTTGCCCGAGCCGGTGACGCCCAACAGCGTCTGGAAGCTGAGGCCGTCGTTCAGGCCGTCGACCAGCTGCGCGATCGCCGTCGGCTGGTCGCCGGCGGGCGGGTAAGGCTGAAACAGCTGGTACGGCGAGCCGGGGTAGCTGACGAAAACGCCCGCTTCGGGCACGTCGGTGCTGGTGGCGGCATTCAGATCAACGAGTTCGGCCATGGCGGATAAAATCTCAGGGTTAACTCGGACTCTGGCGGGGCTGGGCAGCTTGAAAGGGTAGCCCGAAACACCTCGCCACGTGCACCGTCAGCGCCCTCCGCGCGTTGCATTCACTGCCCCCACCACAAGGAATTTTCATGGCATCGCTCTTTGCCGCCGTCGACATGGCGCCCCGCGACCCGATCCTCGGTCTGAACGAACAGTACAACGCCGACCCGAACCCGGCCAAGGTCAACCTGGGCGTCGGCGTCTATTTCGATGAATCGGGCAAGCTGCCCCTGCTCAAGTGCGTGGCCACCGCTGAAAAGCTGATCTTCGAGACCCTGAAGCCCCACGGCTACTTGCCGATCGATGGCATCGCCGCTTATGACAAGGCGGTACAGGGCCTGGTGTTCGGTGCCGACAGCACGGCGGTGAAAGACGGCCGCGTCGCCACGGTGCAGGCCCTGGGCGGCACCGGCGGCTTGAAGATCGGCGCCGACTTCCTGCAACACCTGGCATCGCGCGCCGGCACCACGCCGAAGGTGCTGATCAGCGACCCGAGCTGGGAAAACCACCGCGCGCTGTTCACCAACGCCGGGTTCACGGTGGAAACCTACCCGTACTACGACGCGGCCAAGCGCGGCGTCAACGTCGACGGCATGCTGACCGCACTGAGCACGGCGTCGGCCGGCACCATCGTCGTGCTGCACGCCTGCTGCCACAACCCGACCGGCTACGACATCACGCCAGCCCAGTGGGCGCAGGTGGTGGCCACCGTCACGGCACGGGGGCTGGTCGCCTTCCTCGACATGGCCTACCAAGGCTTCGGCGACGGCATCGCCGAAGACGGCGCGGTCGTCGCGCAGTTCCTCGATGCCGGGCTCGACTTCTTCGTCGCCACCTCGTTCTCGAAGAGCTTCTCGCTGTACGGCGAACGCGTCGGTGCGCTGAGCGTGGTGTGCGCCAGCAAGGAAGAGATGACGCGCGTGCTCAGCCAGTTGAAGATCGTGATCCGCACCAATTATTCGAACCCGCCGACGCACGGCGCCCAGATCGTCGCCACCGTGCTGACCACGCCGGCGCTGCGCTCGATGTGGGAAGAAGAACTGGCCGGCATGCGCGTGCGCATCAAGGACATGCGCACACTGCTGCAAAGCAAGCTGGTGGCGGCGGGCACCAAACAGGACGTGAGCTTCATCACCCGTCAGAAAGGCATGTTCAGCTACACCGGCCTCGCCAAGCCGCAGATGGAGCGGCTGCGCAACGAATTTGGTATCTATGGCGTCGATTCGGGGCGCATCTGTGTGGCCGCGCTGAACCACGGCAACATCGATGCGGTGGTGAAGGCCATCGGGCTGGTGAGCTGAGACCGAGCCCGCACTGCGGTCAGCGTAGACGACTGTGCACTGACCAACCTCGTTGGTGACCGACCAGCCCCCCGAACTCGGGGGGCCCGCAGTTGTAGCAAGGCGCTATAACCGGGTGATGCTGTTGGCGGGCCCAATCGGAGCCCTGCCAGCGACCCACAACCCACCGGAGTCGATCCAATGAAGTTCACGCAACGCGCTTTTTCGCGATTGCTCGCGGTCACAGCGACCATGGCTGCTACCACACTCGCACAGGCGTACTACGTCGCCCCCTACCTGTTTCGCAGCCCCGGAGAGATCATCGACGGATACGAAGAAAACGGCGCCACCAGCAAGGAAGTGCATTTCACCGATGCGTACCGGGCCGAAGTGGATTTGCGGGCCGGGACCATCAAGAATTTCTTGCAAATATCCAGCCCCTCTGAGGTTTGGCAGTCGTCTGGCAGCTTCGGAGACCGCCTGACGTTCTTGAATGCCCAAGGAACATCGCTCAATTTCTCGATCGACATCGATGGCAATTTCAGCGGGCCCGCACCGACCTTGAGCGGCGGAGCGGGTGTCCAGCGCATTTACGTCCCGACTTTGTATGTGTTCGACGCGTCGGCGGGTGCGACCATCCAGAATTTCAGGACGCTGGGTGGCGCGTTGATCGCACAAGGCGGTGCCATCTTTTTGCCCAGCCCGACGGACGCGTTCGATGACGATGTTTTCCAGTCGACATCAGGAAGCTTTGTCGCGCAATCGAATCGGGTCACTGTCGATGTGTTCGCGACCATACAAGTTCTCATGACGCCAAATGGGAATCTGGGAACCTACACAGCCGATTTTTCGAACACGTCCACGTTTGATATCCAGACCGACCCGGGTGTGACCTACACCTCGGAGTCGGGCGTGTTGTTAGGAAGCAGCCTCACACCTGCGGTGCCTGAACCCTCAACCTACGCCATGTTGATGGCAGGCCTTCTGAGCGTCGGCTTTGCGGTCCGCAAGGGTTCGCGCGCTTCGACTTGAACCGAAAGCGGTTTCTCTTCACCGCCCGTATCAACACAACGACGCCGGCTGCGGGAAGAAGGCAACCGACTCGCGCGTCAACTCACCCCACAGGAAAACAGCATGTTCTCGCCCATCAGGTCCGTCGTTGTCTCGACCACTCTCTTGCTTTTGATCGCCCCACTGACTTCCAACGCCGCGTACACCACCTTCGCCCGCGCTGAAACATCGCTTGATCAGATTCCGGGGTCGGGTTTCGTACCCAACGACTTGGAAGAGGCGGCAAACACAGGCAGCAGTTCCTTCGCCAACGCCACCACCATCGACCAGCAACTGGATTCCGGGCGTCCGTCCGGCGTGCTTTACCGCCGGCAGTCGCTGGGAGAAGCTTCGGCCAGTGCCGGTGTTTTGAAAGCGGTGGCGACGGCAGGCTTCTTTGCCGATGGGTATCAAACCGGCAGCTTCATTGACGCCAGAAGCACTGCCAGTTTTTCTGACGTCTTGACCGTCTTTCGGCCCGGCGCCCGTCAGGCCACCGTTCAAGTGACCTACGCCGTGTCAGGCAGCTTGTTTGGCTCGCCTAACTTCGTCAATGCATCGGGCCAGTTGGACGTGGGCAACTCCCCGGTCATCAACTTCACGAACAGCACGTCATTGGGTGCAGGTGCCTACACCTGCTCGAACGGTGGCGCTGCATCGCCTTGCTTCGGCATCGTCGAGTTGACCTTGCCAACCAATACACAGATCAGCCTGCGCGGCAGTTTGTCAGTGTTTGCGCGGGCCAGTGGCCAACTGAACCGAGGCAATTCGTCTGCACAGTACGGAAACACCGGCTTGGTGTACCTGAGTTCGGCGGATCCCGAGGTGCAGTTGTTCACGCAGAGCGGATACACCTACCTGGCTCCAGTGCCCGAAGCGCACTCCTGGTGCCTGCTGTTGGCGGGCCTGGCGTCGCTCGGGGTCGTCACGCGATATCGTCGCAACCGCGCTTGATCCTGCGGGATGCAAAGTCGGTGGGGCAGCCTGCCGTCAGGGCGCAAAGGCGACTGAGGTCGCCTTTTTTCTTGCCCCAAGGACGGGGAACCTACCTAGGGCATGCCCCCTACAATGCTGCACTGCAACATTCATACTACGCTCCCATCGGTCGATGTCCCGATGGCGTGGTCCAGATCGTTTTCACGAGCATCCGCAAGCACTGTGCCGCCACGGCAGCGTGCTCTTCAGCTTAAGGAATTCCCCATGTCGATGCTCTACCAGTTCTATGAAGCGCAGCGCGCCATGCTGAGCCCGTTCGCCGAGTTCGCAAGCGCTTCATCGAAGCTGTACAGCCACCCGCTGTCACCGCTCGCGCACACCTTGCAGGCGCCACGGGTGTCGGCCGGGCTGAACCTGATGCATCGGCTGTCGAAGGAGTACGAGAAGCCGGAGTTCAACATCCACACGGTGCAGATCGATGGCGTTGACGTGGCAGTGCAGCAGCAAACGGCGCTGGAGAAGCCGTTTTGCCGCCTGCTGCGCTTCAAGCGCTTCGCCGACGACATGCCGATGCTCAAAGTGATGAAGGATCAGCCCACCGTGCTGGTCGTGGCACCGTTGTCGGGCCACCACTCAACGCTCTTGCGCGAGACAGTGCGCGAGCTTCTGCAGCACCACAAGGTCTACATCACCGACTGGACCGACGCGCGCATGGTGCCCGTTGAAGCGGGCCCCTTCCACCTGGATGACTACATCGAGTACGTCCAGGAGTTCATCCGCCACATCGGTCCCGACGTCAACGTGATCTCGGTGTGCCAGCCCACCGTGCCGGTGCTGGCCGCCATTTCGCTGATGGCCAGCCGCGGAGAGAAAACGCCACGCACGATGACGATGATGGGCGGGCCGATCGATGCACGCCTGTCACCCACCGCGGTGAACAACCTGGCGATGAACAAGAGCCTCGAATGGTTTGAACACAACGTGATCTTCCGCGTGCCGACCAACTACCCAGGCAGCCAGCGTCAGGTGTATCCCGGCTTCTTGCAGCACACCGGGTTCATCGCCATGAACCCGAGCCACCACGCACAGTCGCACTACGACTACTACATGAACCTGATGCGCGGCGAGGACGAGAACGCCGACTTCCACCGCAGCTTCTACGACGAGTACAACGCCGTGCTCGACATGCCGGCCGAGTACTACCTGGACACCATCCGCGTCGTGTTTCAGGACTTCTCGCTGGTCAACGGCACCTGGTGGGTGAACGGCGAGTTGGTGCGCCCGCAAGACATCAAGACCACCGCGCTGCTGACCATTGAGGGCGAAAAGGACGATATCTCCGGCGCTGGCCAGACCCGCGCTGCGCACGATCTGTGCACCGGCATCGCTGCGCAGCGCCGGCTGCACTACGACGCCATGGGCGCCGGCCACTACGGCATCTTCTCCGGCCGCCGCTGGCGCGAGAACGTCTACCCCCAATTGCGCACGTTCATTGCGGCGCACCAGGTGCGCAAGGCCACAGCGAGCAAGTCGACGGCGCCCAAGACAGCGCTGAAAACGTCGCCGAAGCGCCGAACGGCGAGGTAAGCCCATGGCGGACCGCTCGGCAACCGGGTCATCCGCCATGGCGCTTGTTGACGCCATAGACCGCGCCCTGCCGCAGACGCAGTGCACCCGCTGCGGCTACCCCGATTGCCGACGCTACGCGCAGGCCATCGCCGACCGCAGCGCGCCGATCAACCGCTGCCCACCCGGCGGCGCCGAGGGCATCGCGCGGCTGGCGGCAGTCACCGGCGCGGCGATCCAGCCGCTCGACGCATCGCATGGCATCGAGGGCCCGCGACGGCTGGCGGTGATCGACGAGGCCGCGTGCATCGGCTGCACGCTATGCCTGCCGGCCTGCCCGGTCGATTGCATCGTCGGTGGGCCGAAGGCTATGCACACCGTGATGGCCACGCTGTGCACCGGCTGCGAGCTCTGCGTGCCCGCCTGTCCGGTCGATTGCATTGCGCTGGTCGATATGACGGGTGATCGGACCGGCTGGGCCGCGTGGAGCCAGCCGCGGGCCGACGAGGCGCAAGCGCGCTACGGGTTCCACCAGTTCCGGCTGCAACGCGACCGCGACGAACGCAACGCCCGGCTCGAAGCACGCCGACCGTGAATCCCGAGCATCCGCCGCTGCGCGTGCTGTCCGTCATCCCGCCGATGACGCAGCTCAACACGCCCTACCCGTCCACCGCCTACCTGACCGGCTTCCTGCGCTCGCGCGGTGTGGCTGCGGTGCAGGAAGACCTGGCGCTGGCGCTGGTGCTGACGCTGTTCTCGCCCGAAGGCCTGCTGTCGGTGCGCGCCGAGATCGATGCGTTGCCGCCTGCTCAACGCACGAGGCGCGTCGCCGCCTTCATCGACACCTTCGACCGCTACCACGCGACCATCGCGCCTGCGCTCGCCTTCCTGCAAGGCAATGACCCAACGCTCGGCCACCGCATCTGCAGCCGCGCTTTCCTGCCCGAAGGTCCGCGCTTCGAATCGCTCGACGTCTACATCGACGACGAGGGCGGCGACCCGCTCGCCTGGGCCTTCGGCGCACTGGGTGTGCAGGACCGCGCGCGCCACCTCGCCACGCTGTACCTGAACGACATCGCCGACGTGCTGCGCGACGCGATCGACCCGCGCTTCGAGTTCGTGCGCTATGCCGAATCGCTGGCGCAGAGCCAGCCGACCTTCGACCCGCTGGCCGAGGCGCTGGCAGCACCGCTGAACCTGATCGACCGCACGCTGGTCGGGTTGACGCAGCAGATGCTTTTGCGTCATCTGCCGCGTGTCGTCCTGATCTCGGTGCCCTTCCCCGGCGCGGTCTACGCGGCGTTCCGCATCGCGCAGACGGTGAAGGCGCACGACCCGACCATCGTCACCGTGCTGGGCGGCGGTTATGCCAACACCGAGCTGCGCCAGCTGCGTGAGCCGCGCGTCTTCGACTTCTTCGACCACGTGACGCTCGACGCTGGCGAGCGCCCGCTGCTCGCGCTGCTCGAACACCTGCAAGGCCAGCGCTCGGCCCAGCGCCTGGTGCGTACCTACCGCCGCGATGCCGAAGGTGTCGTGCAGTACGTCAACTGGATCGAGGCCGACATCGCCTTCGCCGAGGTCGGCACGCCGACCTGGGACGGCCTGCCCTTGAACAGCTACCTGTCGCTGCTCGACATGCTGAACCCGATGCACAGGCTGTGGTCCGACGGCCGCTGGAACAAGCTGACGGTGGCGCACGGCTGCTATTGGAAGAAATGCAGCTTCTGCGACGTCAGCCTCGATTACATCTCGCGGTACGAAGGTGCGTCGGCAGCCACGCTGGTCGACCGCATCGAAGCCATCGTCAAGGAAACCGGGCAGACGGGCTTCCACTTCGTCGACGAGGCCGCGCCACCGAAGGCGCTGAAGACACTCGCCGCCGAACTGCAGCGCCGGCAGCTCGCCGTCTCGTGGTGGGGCAACATCCGCTTCGAAAAATCGTTCACACCAGAACTCTGTCAGCAGCTGGCCGACAGCGGCTGCATCGCGATCTCGGGCGGGCTCGAAGTCGCGTCGGACCGCTTGCTGAACCTGATGAAGAAGGGCGTGTCGGTCGAGCAGGTCGCCCGCGTCACCAAGGCGTTCAGCGACGCCGGGGTGCTGGTCCACGCCTACCTGATGTACGGCTTCCCGACGCAGACGGTGCAAGACACCGTCGACGCGCTCGAATACGTGCGCCAGCTTTTCGAGCAAGGCTGCATCCAGTCGGGCTTCTTCCACCGCTTCGCCTGCACCGTGCATTCACCGGTCGGCCAGCACCCCGAGGCGTACGGCGTCACCTTGCAGCCGCTGCCGCCGATCACGTTCGCAACGAACGATGTCGGCTTCATCGACCCCAGCGGCGTCGACCACGATGCGTTGGGCGTCGCGCTGAAGAAAGCGCTCTACAACTACATGCACGGCATCGGCTTGGAAGAGGACGTGCGCAGCTGGTTCGGCCCGCGCACACCGAAGACACGGGTGCCACGCGACCGCATCGCCCGCGCGCTGGCGGCCCAGGCAGAATTCACGAGGTGAAGATAGCCGACATCGCCCCCTTCTTCGACGTGCTGAAAGCCGCCAACCCGCAGCCGCAGACCGAACTCGAATTCACCAACGTGTTCGAGCTGCTGGCCGCGGTCCTGCTGTCGGCGCAGGCGACCGATGTGGGCGTCAACAAGGCGACGCGGCGGCTCTTCGCGATGGCGAATTCGCCGCAGAAGATCCTGGCGCTGGGCCTGCCCGCACTCACCGAGCACATCCGCACGATCGGCCTGTTTCGCAACAAGGCGAAGAACCTGTATGAGACCTGCCGCTTGCTGGTCGAACGGCACGGCGGCCGCGTGCCGCGCACCCGCGAAGAACTTGAGGCGCTGCCCGGCGTAGGCCGAAAGACCGCCAACGTGGTGCTGAACGTGGCGTTCGGCGAGGCGACGATGGCGGTCGACACGCACATCTTTCGCGTCGGCAACCGCACCGGCCTGGCGGCAGGAAAGAACCCCTTGCAGGTAGAGCTGAAGTTATTGCAGCGGGTGCCGGCCGAGTACCTCGTCGATGCACACCACTGGCTGATCTTGCATGGCCGCTATGTGTGCACCGCACGAAGCCCGAAATGTGCTGCGTGCCCGGTGTCGGCTTACTGCGATTCGCGGCCGAGGCGGCTGGGATAAAACGCCGCAGAGGAGTGGCGCCAGCGCGTCGCAACGGACTGCCCGCGTTGTGCCAACCCGCTTGCTGCCGTCGCGCAGATCGCGAGACGGCAGCAGGCCAGCCAACCGAGTGGGTTAACTGTCCATCCCGTAATGGCGATTCACTTTCTGGTTGTAGTCCATGGTGTACGCCGGCATGTCGCCGTCGGTGTAATGGGGCGCTTTCTCCAGGGTGGCTGCGTCGATGGGGACGACGTAGCCCTCCTTGACGGTGTCGTACTTCAGCATGTTCCACGGCAGCGGGTAACGGTCGGTGCCCATGCCAAGAAAACCGCCGAACTCGAGCACGGCATAGCGCACCTGCCCCGAATGCTTGTCGATGACCAGGTCATCGATCGAGCCCAGCTTGTCGCCGCCTGCGTTGTACACAGACGTGCCTTCGACCTTGTCGGATGAAATGCAATCGTTGGAGGAGTGTGATGGGTTCATGGTGTTTCCTTGAAGAGATGGCTGTTCAACAGGGCAGTCGCTGAAACCAGCAACTGCATCGACGCGGTGGCCGCATCGGTGTGTGTTTGTCCGCTTTGCCTGCCGTCGCGGCGATCAGTTCGCATCCCGAGCGCTTGTAGGAGATCGCCGATCGGCTGCGCATTATTTTTTGTCGGGTGGTCCGGCCAGCCGCTGCGGATCCAGTTGCACCGCAAAATTGCCTGAGCACAAGCGATCTCGCAAACTCGATACGATCACGCTTTCTCGCGATGCAACATTGCGCGCCAAGTTTCAACCCGAAAGGACTGACCATGCAAACCACAGCTTCCGGACTGCAATTTGAAGACACCATCGACGGCACCGGCGATCTGGCCGAGTCCGGCATGCATGTCACGGTGCACTACACCGGCTGGCTGTACAGCAACGGCGTCAAGGGCAACAAGTTCGACAGCAGCAAGGACCGCGACGACCCGTTCAAGTTTTACCTGGGCCAGGGACAGGTGATCCGCGGCTGGGATGAAGGTGTGGTCGGCATGCGCGTTGGCGGCACCCGGGTGCTGGTGATCCCGGCCGATCTGGGCTACGGCGCACGCGGCGCGGGTGGCGTGATTCCGCCCAACGCGACGCTGATGTTCGAGGTCGAGTTGCTCGACATCTGAGCGCCGGTTGCGCCTCACCGAACACTGACACCGGCAGCGCCGCCGCCGAGCCATGTCCATCCAGTACGACATCACGCACACCACGGTGTACCACTACAAGAAGCCGGTCAGCTTCGGCGAGCACCGCGTGATGTTCCGGCCGCGCGACAGCCATGACCTGCGGGTGCTGGCCACCGACTTGCAGGTCAGCCCCGAATCCATCATCCGGATGATTCAGGACCCGCACTCGAATTCGGTGGCGCTGGTGCAGCCCCTGAGATCGTCGTTGGAGCTGCGCATCGTCTGCTCGTTCACCATCGAGCATGCGCACAGCTACAACCTGGAACTGCCGGTGTCGAAGGCGGGCGAGTTCTTCCCGTTCGCCTACACGCCGGACGAGCGCTTCGACCTGGAGATGTACCTGCGCCCTCATCACGAGGACCCGCAAGGCGAGCTGATGGCTTGGGCGCGCCAGTTCATTCGCACCGATGGCCCGTCGCGCACCCGCGACCTGCTGGTCGCGATGAACGAGCACATCCGCAACCACATGGTCTACAGCAGCCGCGAGGAAGAAGGCACGCAGTCGCCGCTGGACACCTTGAAGCTGGGCAGCGGCACCTGCCGCGACTTTGCCTTGCTGATGATGGAAGCCGCGCGCCGGCTGGGCGTGGCCGCGCGCTTCGTGTCGGGCTACCTGTACGACCCGGCCCTCGACACCGACCTGAGCGCCAGTGTCGTCCTGGGCGGCCCGCAGATCACCCAGGGCGCGGGCAGCACCCACGCCTGGCTGCAGGCCTATCTACCGGGTGCCGGCTGGGTGCCGTTCGACCCTACCAACAACTTCCTCGGCGGCAACCAGCTGATCCGCGTCGGCGTTGCGCGCGACCCGAGCCAGGCCGCACCCGTGTCGGGCAGCTGGTATGGCGACCGTGATGCCTATGTGGGCATGGACGCCGTCGTCACGGTGCATCGGATGGCTGCCGGGCCTTGAATCTCCAAGAACACACCGGGTCGGGCACCTGTAGGAAACGTCTGACGACCACAGCCTCGTTTAGACGGCACGGTGCCCGTTGTCGTGCGAACGACAATCTGGCATGGGTGCCCCTTTCCTCAACATCGCAGCGCTTCACGCATGGCACACCTGAAGACCTACATCGTTGAAGACAGCCCGGTGATACGCGAAAACCTGATCGCTGCGCTGGAGGAGTTGGCGAGCATCAACGTGGTCGGAACTGCCGCCGATGAGCGCACCGCAGTGCAGTGGCTGGCAGGCCCCGCCAATGCCTGCGACCTGATGATCGTCGATGTGTTTCTGGCGCAAGGCTCTGGCCTGGGTGTGCTCAAGGCAGCCAAAGATCATGAAAAGCCGACCAAGTTGGTGGTGCTGAGCAACTACGCCACCTCCGACATGCGACGCAAATGCCTTGAACTTGGCGCCGACAAGGTGTTCGACAAGTCCAACGAAATCGACGCGCTGATGAGCTACTGCCTGCGCCTGTCCAACGGCGGCGACTCGGGCAATAGTGGCTTCAGCGCATTGGCGTGAACGGGGGCGCAACGCGCCTACTGAATCAAACCCGTCTTCAGCGCGTAGTAGGTCAGGTCGCTGTTCGATTCGAGTTTCATCTTGTCCATCACGCGGGTGCGGTATGTGCTCACCGTCTTCACGCTCAGCGACATGCTGAGCGCCATCGCACCGATGGCCTCGCCCTTGGCCAGGCGCAAAAACACCTGCAATTCGCGTTCGGACAGCAGTTCATGAGGCTGCTTGTCGCCGCCGCCCGCCAGTCCGTCGGCCAACAGTTCGGCCACACCCGAGGTGATGTATTTGCGGCCGCGAAACACGGTGCGTATCGCCTTGGCGATTTCCTCGGGGTCGCAGTCCTTGTTCAGATAGCCGGCCGCGCCCTGCTTGAGCATGGTGGTGGCGTAATGCTGTTCGGGAAAGCCGCTCAAAATCAACACCGGCAAATCGGGCGCACGCGCCTTGATGGCGGCCAGCACCTCGACCCCGCTCTGGTCGGGCATGGACAAGTCGACCAGCATCACATCGACACCGCCAGCGCGCACGATGTCGATCGCTTCACGGCCGTTGGCGGCCTCGGCGACCACCTGCAAACCGATCTCTTCGGACAGGAATTGGCGCAACCCGGTGCGAACGATCGCGTGGTCGTCGACGATGGCGATGCGAATCATGATGAGCCTCGACGTTCAAGCTGGTGGACGCCGCAGTGTAGGGCGACGCCGAGGGGAGACATGCGATGTGGATGAAGATGTTCGAACGCCTGCGAAACAGTGGTTACGCGTTTGTGCTGGTGTGCGTCGGGGCGCTCGGCTTGTTGGTCATCAGCGAAACGTCGTACCGCCGGTCGGTGGATTCCATGGATCGGCTGACGCAGATGGCGATGGTGCGAGGTGAGATTCAATCAACCTGGCGCAGCACGCTCGACGCCGAAAGCGGACAACGTGGCTATTTGCTGACCGGTCGCAGCGAGTACCTCAAGCCCTATCGTGAGGCGCTGCTGAGCATCGATGCCTCGATGCGCGTGCTCAACGCGGCTGAACCGAATGACGATGCGGACCAGCGGCTTGCTGCCGAGCTTGCCGTTCTGGTCGAGGAAAAATTGTCCGAGCTCGCGACGACCATGCAACTTCACGACGAAGCGAAGGAAAGCGCTTGGCGTGAGCTGATGCTGACCAACATCGGCAAGGAAAAGATGGACGGCATACGCAACCTCTCGAGCACTTGGCTCGAACGCGAGTTGAGCCGTGCCCGCATCGAACGCACAGACGTGCGGAGGACGCTGTTACTCAACCGCATCGGCGTTGGCTTGATGACGCTCTTTGCCCTGCTGCTGGTGAGCCTGTATTTCCGACAATCGATGGTGCTGCTGCGTGTGCAGCAAGAACAAAAACTGGCGGTGCAAGTGGAGCGCGACCGACTGGAAGCCGAGGTGAAAAACCGCACGGCGCAACTGATTGAACTTGCCCAGCATTTGCAGACCGCGCGTGAAGACGAGCGTAACCACTTGGCGCGCGAACTGCACGACGAACTTGGCGCGCTGCTGACCGCTGCCAAGCTCGATGCGGCACGTTTGAAGGCACGACTGGGCACCATGTCACCCGAGGTGGCCGAGCGGCTGCTGCACCTCAACAAGCTGCTCAACGACGGCATTGCCTTGAAGCGCCAGATCATCGAAAACCTGCGGCCGTCGTCGCTCAGCAACCTGGGACTGGTGGCGGCACTCGAGATCGTCACCAGCGAGTTTTCCACCGCCTCGGGGTTGCACATGCACGTTCAGCTTGCACCGGCCGACCTCAGCGCTTCGGGCGAGTTGACCGGCTACCGGCTGGTGCAGGAGGCCTTGACCAACATCGCCAAGTACGCCAAGGCCAGCGAGGTCTGGGTCACGCTGTCCGAGCAGGGCGACACCGTGAGTCTGTCGGTGCGCGACAACGGCTGCGGCTTCGACACCAGCGTGCCGCGCCACGCGGCACACGGCCTGCTGGGCATGCGCTACCGCGTCGAGGCCGAGGGCGGCCAGATGATGCTGTCGAGCTCGCCAGGGCACGGCACGTTCATCGAAGCGCGCCTGCCCTCGGTTGCACCCGAAGCCAGCAGCGCCGCGCTCGGCTGAAAGCGTCGCGAGCCCGCGCCGCATCGTTGAGATGCGATGTGAAGCCTTGCAACGGCTGTCGGTGTGTTCCTACACGCACGCGCCGACTTGACTGACGTCGCCAAGGACGGGTGGACTATCGATAGCCACCGACCGCCGACGCACACTGAGTTCATCCGATGCAAAGGGGCTCTGGCCGGATGCGACGGACCACTTCAAAGGAACTCACCATGCTTCATTACGCCGTCGTTTTCTTTGTCATCGCACTGATCGCAGCGCTGTTTGGCTTTGGCGGCATTGCCGCCGGCGCCGTCGGCATCGCCAAGGTTTTGTTCGTGGTGTTTCTGATCCTCGCGATCGCCACCTTCTTGTTCGGCCAGTTGAAGAAATAGCGGCTCGCGCCACCGTCCACCCCCCTCACTCACTTCCATCCCATCCTCAGGAGATCTACCCATGAATACCAACATGCCCAGCGAGTACGTCGAAGGTGCCGCTCACCGTGCTGAAGTCGCCGTCGAGAATCTTGCCGACGGTGCCCATCAGGCCATCAACGGTGCCAAGCCCGTGGTTGAGCGTTGGACGAAAGAAGCCGAGGCGATGGCACGTCGCGGCATCGACGGCGCGCGGGACACGTCTCGGCAGCTTCGTGAGCGCGCTGCGCAAGCCTCCGACAGCACCGTCAATTACATCAAGGACGAGCCCGTCAAGGCGATGCTGATTGCCGCTGCCGCCGGTGCCGCTTTGGTCACGCTGATCGGCTTGTTCAGCCGCTCAAGCCATCGCGATTGACAGT
>JAKFUQ010000181.1 GCA_021732645.1 Rhizobacter sp.
GACCATGGTCAGGTGGCTACCGCCTGAAGTGCCATGGGATGGATGATCGCCACCGTTCGAACCGCCGTGTGATGACTGAACGTCTGGCGTGCACAGTCGTGGCAGCGGCCGCAAGACGTGGCAACCGACAACTCCGACTGCAGGGCGTCGAAGTTGTCGCAGCCTTGCTGAGCGGCGCGGGCGATGTCTCGGTCGGAAACTCGGTGGCAGATGCAAATGATCATGAACTCACTGTAATACGAATAGTTCGCATTGTCAACAAAACTACTTTCTGTCGGCACGCTTTTGTCGTTGTCGGCGCGTCGGTGTTGCCCTAGATCCGCGCCACCACCGTCAGCCGCACGTTGCGCCCCGGGGCGTCGGTGCCGATGCCGCCGCCGAAGCCGTTGCTGAGTTGGTAGGCCTTGTTGGTCAGGTTGTCGCCCGACAGGCGCAATTCCCAGGTCGGTGAAATCGTCCAGCGGGCATTGAGGTTCCACAGTGCATAGCCCGCCTGCGTGCCGATGACATCGACCCCGCGCACCGTGCCGGTGATCACGCGGCGCGCGCTGACATGCTGGTAGCCGACGCCGACCTCGAAGGCAGGCCAGAACTGCCAACCCATCGACAGATTGCGGCTGTCGCCCGGCACGTTGTAGAGCGGCTGCGGGTTGGAGGGCAGGCGCACGCCACCGCCTACGTCGACGGTGCCGTCGATCTGCCCGGCGCTGGCGCGAACGTAGCCGCGCGGGCCGCGCAGCGAGGCTTCGAGCTCCCAGCCTTTGCGGCGCTCGAAGCCGGGCTGGCCGATCTCGGTGGCCGACAGCGCCTGGATCGACCGCAGCAGATGCTGGGTGTTGATGCGAAAGCCGGTCAACTTGGCGTCGAGCACGGCACCCCAGGGCAGGACAGGCTGTGCATAGGTCAGGCCGAACTCGCGGCTCACGGAATCCTGCGCGCGGTAGCGCGAGCCGCAAATCTGCGAGCTGGGTGCCAGCGCAGCACCCAGCAAGAAGCGGGTGCAGCGGCCGAACGCGCCCTGCGTGAAGTACTCGTCAATCAACGGCGGGCGAAAGCCTTCGGCGCGGTTGAAGAAGGCCGACAGCCGCTGCGGCACCACCTCCAGCGCAACGCCCAGGCTCGGTGTGGTCTGGCGCAGCGTGATGCGATGCGCTTCGCCAGCGGCTTGCAAGATGGCCGCGGTGCCGCCGGTGGCGATCGACTGGTAGCGGTCATGGCGCACGCCGGGGATCAGCTCCAGCGGGCCCAGACCCAGGCGCGCTTGCACATAGCCCGCCGCCACTTCCTTGTCGCCCGGCGGGATTGAGGGCTCGAAGCCGGTGCCCGGAATCAGCTCGCGCTGGCGGCTGATCTCGCGCTTGTTTTGGAGCCACTGCGCACCGACCAGCACCTCGAAGTCGAACGGCAGCCCTTCGAAGCGGCTGGTGTTGGCCAGGTCGATGGTCTTGTTACGGTAGTCGTAGTCGTCGGTCACGTTGCCGGTGGCGGCATTGGCGAACGGCGTGTCGCCCGGGCGCAGCAAATCGACCAACGCGGTGTTGGAGGCACCAAGGGTGGCCAGCAGGTTGACCCAGGGCCCGCGCTCGTAGGCGATGTTCAAGGCCAGGTTGCGGTCTCGCACCTTGCGCGTCACCGTGCCGAACAGGCCGGGCTCGCCGCCGGTGGCGTCGTAGGGTTGCAGGCCGCTGTCGTTGAAGCCCACCAGCGACAGCGACACCTTCAGGCCGTCGGCCACGACGGCGGTGCCCTTGATCAGCGCCGACAGCGTATCGGTGGAAGAAACCGGCAGCCGCGATCCGTCGGCCAGCTTGAAGTCGTCGGCCACACGGCGCAGCACATTCACCACCAGGCCGGTACCGGGTGTCGGCCTGCCGTAAGCGGTGATCGACGCCAGCTCTTCGCGGTTGTTGCTGCCATGGCCGAGCTTGGTCTGCGCGCCCCATCGTTCACCGGGGCGCAGCAGGTCATTGGCGTCTTTGGTGACGGTGAGCACCGTGCCCCCGAGCGCCCCCGATCCACTCGCGATGCGCGGGCCGCGCTGCACCGTGATGCTCCTGAGCAAATCAGGCTCGATGAAGGTACCGCCGAAGCGGTATTTCTCGAAGCCTTTGGGCACGCCGTCGAGCTTGACCAGCACGTCCTCGTTGTCGGAAAAGCCCCGAATGTTGAAGCTCAAGCCGGACGCACGCGGCCCGCCGTTGGCGCTGACATTGGGAATCTCGCGAATCGCCTCGAAGATCGACGAGGGTTGGTCGCGGCGCAACTCTTCCAGCGTACGGGTCGAGTTGGCGTCGCGGGTCTCGAAGGGCGTGGGGCCGACACGGTGGCCAAACACCTCGACCCGCGGCGCGAGCAGCACATTCGCGGGCGCCGTTGGTGTGGCCGCGTCTTGCGCAAGCAGGGCATCACACCACAGCGTGCAGGCCAGCACAGCGACCCGCGCGGTGCCCGCGCTGCCGCTGCGGGGTGGCCGCAACAGGGGTCGATCTGTGCGCAGGGCCCCAGCGCGATCAACCACGCAGCGCGCTGCGCCGACGGGACACAAAGCCCATGGCTGCCAGCCCGGTCGCCAGCAGCAAGGCCGACCCTGCTTCCGGCACAGGGGCAGCCACCGCGGCGGCGTACACGCCGAGTTGATCCAGGCTCAGGCTGTCGCTACTGGCAGCGAAGCCGAAGGTGTAGCTGGGCGCAGACACGTTCGACCACTTCCAGTACCACTCTTTTTCGCCGCCACCGAAGCCGCCGCTGATCACGGCAGAAAAGGTTTCGATCGCCTCTGAGGCCACGCCATTGAGCGTGGCGGTGGTCAGCGGCACCGTGCCCAGGGTGCCCACGCGCAGCCACACATCTGCGGCACCTGCCACGGCGTTGGCAATCAAGGTGAAATCGGTGGCGGCCGCAGGGCTGTAGATGTTTCCACCACCGGTCAGGAAGGCGGCCCCGGTGTTCTCCGTCAATGAGGCACCGCCGCCTGCGATGTCGGGCGAGCTGTCGGTTGGGTAGCTGTTGAAGAAATTCCATTCGGCGTAGGTCGAGCCGACGGCGGGTGTCGAGATCCACGGGGTGCCAGCACCGATGGCGCCGTTGCCGGTGCCAGCGCTGCCGGTCACGGCCAGTGCGGTGTCCCAGCGGCCACTGGCGGCATTGGCAGGTTGTGCCATGGGGAGCATGGCGGCGAAAACGAGGGCCGACAGGCCGGTGCGACTGAGGGGAGAGCGCGTGGTCATGAGAGAACTCCTGAAAGTGTGGTTACTCCAGGAGCCATGCCAACGCCGAACCAGGGCCAGTGCCCGCGCTCAGTCGACACCGCACCCTGGGCGGTAGGCTGGCTATCTCGACGCGGGCGCGGAGCGTTGCGGGCTGAAAGAACTTTAACTGATAATGAGAATCGTTGTCAAATACGTGACGCGTTTTTTCAGTGAGCGACCACCCGCGCGCGCGACTTGACCCAGTTTGACTCCAGCGGGGTGCGCGGGCGCCTTGCGCAGAACATGGCGGCGCCGTGAGTGAGCGCAATGACGGGCACTGACGCCCGCCGGGATCAGCTGCCGAGTTGCGACTGCAGGTAGTTCTGCTCGCCCACTTTGCCGACCAGCTCAAGCTGGGTTTCGAGGAAGTCGATGTGTTCCTCGGTGTCCTCGATGATGTGCTGGAAGAGTTCGCGCGACACATAGTCGCGCGACAGTTCGCACTGGGCGATGGCGTCTTTCAGGGTGGCCTGCGCGACTTTTTCCGATGTCAAGTCGCAGCGCAGCGCTTCGACCAGCGTTTCACCGATCAGCAACTTGCCCAGGTCTTGCAGGTTGGGCAGGGCGTCCAGCGTGAACAGGCGCTCCATCAGGGCATCGGCGTGCTTCATCTCGCCGATCGATTCTTCGTATTCCTTCTTCGCCATGCGCTCGAAGCCCCAATGCTTGAACATGCGGTAGTGCACGAAGTACTGGTTGATGGCGGTGAGTTCGTTCTTCAGCTGCGCTTGCAGCCAGTGGATGACTTTCGGGTCGCCTTGCATACCGAATCCTTTGCGTGGAATGAACGGCGGTCGCGCCGCCCGTATGGCGTATTGTGCGACGTGCTGGCGGCGCGTGTCGGTCTACAGGGCGCGCGTGCGCTCGGTCAGCCAGGCCAGCGCGTCGCCCGATACCAGGGGCGACAGGCGCTGGAACACCATGGCGTGGTAGCGGTTGAGCCAGTCGATCTCGCCCGCATCCAGCAGCGAGCGGGCGATGCAGCGGGTGTCGATCGGGCACAGGGTCAGCGTCTCGAATTCGAGGAACTCGCCGAAGGCACTGCCCTCGGGCACGGTGGTCGGCACGTTCAGCACCAGGTTCTCGATGCGGATGCCCCACTTCCCCGGGCGGTACAAGCCCGGCTCGATGCTGGTGACCATGCCGGGCTCCATCGCCATCGTCGGCTCGGGCATCGCCTTCGAGATGCTTTGCGGGCCCTCATGCACGTTGAGGAAATAGCCCACACCGTGGCCGGTGCCGTGGCCGTAGTCCAGGCCGTGCTGCCACAGCGGCGCGCGCGCGATCGCGTCGAGCATGGGTGACAGCGTGCCGCGCGGAAAGCGCGTGCGGCTCAGTGCCATCAAGCCCTTGAGCACCAACGTGTAATCGCGCTGTTGCTCGGCGCTTGGGGTGCCGATGGGCCAGACGCGGGTGATGTCGGTGGTGCCGCCGGTGTACTGGCCGCCGGAATCGATCAGCAGCAGGCCGCCTGCTTGTTCCGATGGCACGCCGATGACCGCATGCGATTCAGCGGTTGCGCGGTAGTGCGGCATGGCGCCGTTGGCGTTGCAGCCGGCGATGGTCGGAAAGCTCAGGCCGATGAAGCCGGGACGACTGCCGCGGGCGGCGCTCAGCCGTTCGTCGATTGTCAGTTCGGTCAGTTTGGTCAGCAGGCCTGCACTGGCGGGGTCAGCCAGCGCTTGCTCGAACCAGGCGTAGAAGACGCACATGGCAGCACCGTCTTGCACCATCGCTTCGCGGATGTGAGCGGCTTCAGCCGCGCTCTTGCGGCTTTTGCGCAGCGTGCTGGGGTTGATGGCCTCGATCACACGCCGGTCGTCGTTGCTGCCCTCACGCACCTGCTGCCGCAGGCCCAGCGTGATGCGCCGCGGATCGATCAACAGGCGGGCGTCGGTGGGCAGCGCCGCCAGGGCCGCACCCGCGTGGTCGTAGGGCGCGACACGCACGCCATCGGCAGCCAGCACGGCTTGCAGCGCGGGTGACACCTTGCCGTCGGTGACGTACAGCACCGCCTGCTGGGCATCAAGCAAGGCGTGCGCGAGGAACACCGGGTTGTAGGGGACGTCCGAGCCGCGCAGTGTCAACAGCCAGGCGATGTCGTCGAGCGTGGAGATGAAGTGGTGGGTGGCACCCCGCGTGGCCATGTCGAGCCGCACCTGGGCCAGCCGTTCGCCGCGCGATTCGGTGGCCTGCGGCGCGATGTGCTCGTAGACCGGGGCGTTGGGCAGCGCGGGTCGCTCGGGCCACACGGGGGCCAGCACGTCGAAGTCAGTGCGCAGCGCGATGCCCGCGGCTTCAAGTGTGCGTTGCAGCACTTGCGCGGTGGCGAGGCCCAGCACATCGCCGTCGACGCCCACCGTTTGCCCGGCGGACAGGTGCGTCACCAGCCAGTCGGTCAGGTGCGTGGCCGCGCCGGTGGGCACCCTCACCAGATCGATGCCGCTGCCCACCAGCTCGGCTTCGGCCTGTTCCCAATAGCGGCTGTCGGCAAACAGCGCGGCGACCTCGGTGGTGACGACCAGCGTGCCCATCGAGCCGGTGAACCCTGACAGCCACTGCCGACCCTGCCACCGTTCGGGCAGGTACTCGGACAGGTGCGGGTCCGACGACGGCACCAGCACGGCGGCAAGCTGCTGCTGCGTCAGCGCATCGCGAACGCTGGCGATGCGCTGACGAATCGGGGCAGTCTGGGGATGCATCCCGGTGAGTTTAGGTTTGTGCGCCCGCACCGGCGAGCAGCCGCGTGCGCACCAGCGCGATATAGCTGCGCAGCGCATACAGCTCGTCGGTGTAGGCCAGGGGCACGGTGACCTGGCCGACCTTGGCTTCGAGCGCGTCGAGGTCGTCCATCAACTGCGCCGACGGCTTGTCACCGACGGCGCCTTCGATCTCGCGCAGTTGCTGGTACCAGCGGAACACCCGCGAACGGATGCGGAATTCGTAGAGCGGCGGCAGCATGCGCGACAGCGGCAGCAACACTGCCACGATGGTCACCAGCACCGGCCACATGCGATCGACCAGGTTCGCCAGCCAGAACGGCAGGTAACGCTGCAACAGCGGCACCCCGCTCTGAAAGTAGCGTTGCGCTTCCTTGGCCAGCGGTCGCTCGGTGTTCAGCGCGGTCGGGAAGTCGCCCTTGCGCTGGAACCAGCCCGCCCCGCCATGCACCTGCTGCGCCGCCTGCACGAACAGCTGGATCAGCGCCGGGTGCGTGCCCTCGCGAGCGACCAATGTGGCCGTGGGCGCGACCAGCCGCACGTCTTGCGCCGGCAGGTTGCCCGCGAGGTCGACCACGCCGCTGGGCAGCGTGACCGGGCTCATGAACGGAAAGCGACGTGAATAGGCATCAGCCTGCGCAAAGTCGAACAGCTTGATGCCGGGGGTTTGCAGCAGCATCTGCACCATCAGCGATTCCGGCGCCGAGGCAAACACCAGCGCGTCGGACTCGGCCCCCAGCAGGGCCATCACCGCCGGGGTCTGCTGTTCCTCAAGCAAGGTGATCTGGGCGGGGTCGATGCGGTTGGCGTCGAGCAGCTTCTTCATCAGGTTGGGCGTGCCGCTGCCAGGCCCGCCGATGTTGAGTTTCCAGCCGGCCAGTTGCGGCAGGTGCGAGAGCGTGTCGGACTTCAGCAGGCGCTGCGCCGCGTCTTCCCGGTAGAACAGCCACACCGGCTCGAAGAACAAGCTGCCCAGCGACACCAGCGCGGGCCCGCCTTCATCGGCATCAGCGCCCAGGGGCGCTTCATCGGCGCCACCCTGCACGAAGGCGATCTGCACGCCCGACGACGCATCGCGCAGCAGCGCCAGGTTCTCGGCCGCACCCTGCGTGATGCGCAGTTCGACCTGGATGCCGTAGGTTTTCAGGATGGCCTGGTAGCGCTTGCCGAACTCGTGGTACGCCCCCTGCTCGGCACCGGTGGCCAGCACCACCCGCTTCGGTGGCGTCGGGTCGAGCACGTAATACGCTGGCACCAGCAGCGCCAGCGCCAGCAGCACGAACGGCCCCACGGTCGCCAGCAAGTCGCGGATGGACAGCAAGGTGTGGCGCAGCGATTCGGGCATGGGGCCGACGCGACGTCAGCCTATGCGGCCGAGCAGCAGGTATTCCATGAGTGCCTTTTGCACGTGCATGCGGTTCTCGGCTTCGTCCCAGACCACGCTTTGCGGGCCGTCGATCACGTCGGCATCGACCTCCTCGCCGCGGTGCGCCGGCAGGCAGTGCATGAACAGTGCATCGGGCTGCGCCACGGCCATCATGTCGCGGTCGACGCGCCAGTCGGCAAAGGCCTTTTGACGGGCCTCGTTCTCGGCTTCGTAGCCCATGCTGGTCCACACGTCGGTGGTCACCAGGTGCGCGCCGCGGCAGGCGTCCATCGGGTTGTCGAACACCTTCACGCAGGCCGGGTTGGTCACACCGGCCACGGTCGCGTCGATCTCGTAACCGCTGGGGGTGCTGACATGCAGCGTGAAGCCCAGCACATCGGCCGCCTGCAGCCAGGTGTTGGCCATGTTGTTGCCGTCGCCGACCCAGGCCACCACCTTGCCTTTCAGGCAAGCGAGAGCGTCGCCTGTCGTGGTGGGGTCGCCGCGGTGTTCGATGTAGGTAAACACGTCGGCCAGGATCTGACACGGGTGGTACTCGTTGGTCAGCCCGTTGATGACGGGCACCCGTGAGTGCGCGGCGAACGCTTCGATCTTGGTGTGCTCGTAGGTGCGGATCATCACCACGTCGACCATGCGGCTGATCACACGGGCGCTGTCTTCGATCGGCTCGGCGCGGCCGAGTTGGCTGTCGCCGGTGGTCAGGTTCACCACCGAGCCACCCATCTGGTACATGCCGGCTTCGAAGCTCACGCGGGTGCGGGTGCTGGCCTTCTCGAAGATCATTGCCAGCGTGCGGTCGACCAGCGGCGTGTACTTCTCGTAGTTCTTGAAGTACTGCTTGATCACCGCCGTGCGGGCCAGCAGGTAGGCGTACTCTTGCGCGCGTAGATCCTTGAACTGAAGGTAGTGCCGGATCGATGCCTTGCCGGGCTTCATGGCGGGGGTGTTCACGACGGCAGGGGTTCTTGCAAAAACGCTTGGATCAGCGGGCAAAGGATGGCAGCGATCTGCCGCGCTTCGGTGGCACTGAGGATCAGCGGCGGCACCAGACGCACGACGCGATCGGCAGTGACGCTGAGCAGCAAACCGGCCGCCGCCGCGCGTCCCAGCAATTCGCTGCACGGGCGGTCGAGCTCGATGCCCAGCATCAGGCCCTGACCCCGGATCTCGACCACGCCGGCCAACCCCGCCAACCCACGCTCCAGCGCGGCGCGCAATGCCGCGCCGACAACTGCCGCGTTCTCCAGCAGGTGATCCTCTTGCATGATGCGCAAGGTTTCGATGCCGGCGCGCATGGCCAACGGGTTGCCGCCGAAGGTGGTGCCGTGGTTGCCCGGCTGCAAGACGCTGGCGGCGCGGGGGCCGCACACCACGGCGCCCACCGGCACGCCGGAACCCAGCCCCTTGGCCAGCGGCATCACGTCGGGCACGATGCCCGCCCATTGGTGGGCGAACCACTTGCCGGTGCGCCCGATGCCGCACTGCACTTCGTCGAGCATCAGCAGCCAGTCGTGCTCGTCGCACAGGCGGCGAATGGCCTGCAGGTAGTCGACCGTGGCGGCGTTCACGCCGCCTTCGCCTTGAATCACTTCCAGAAACACCGCCACCACATTCGGCCGGGTGTTCGCGACCTCAGTGATCGCCGCCACATCGTTCAGCGGCACCCGCACGAAGCCTTCGACCAGGGGGCCAAAGCCGGCGTGAACCTTCGGGTTGGCGGTGGCCGACAGCGTGGCGATGGAACGACCATGAAAGGCTTTTTCATAGACGATGACCTCGGGGCGGGCTATGCCCTTGTCGTGCCCGTACTTGCGGGCGATCTTCAGTGCCGCTTCGTTGGCTTCGAGGCCCGAGTTGCAGAAGAACACCCGGCTCATGCCGGACAGCGTGCACAGCGTCGCGGCGAGGTTTTCCTGCAACGGCGAGGCGTAGTAGTTCGAGGTGTGGATCAGCCGACCGATCTGCTCCTGCAGCGCCGGCACCAGCTTCGGATGCGCATGGCCCAGGGTGTTGACCGCGATGCCGCCCAGGCCGTCGAGGTATTTCTTCCCCTCGGTGTCCCAGACCCAGCAGCCTTGTCCGTGCGACATCGCCATCGGCAGGCGGGCGTAGGTGTGCAGCACATGCGGTTCGGGATCGGCGGTGACGATGTCGGGGGCGTTCATGGCAGGACTGCGCTCAAGGCGGGTGGGCGGCGACCGGGCCGCAGCACTTGCGGCTTGGCGGAGGACGAGTCGAGAGATTCTACGGATGCGAGGCTGGGGTGCGCCTTCTTGTGGCAGACGGTTTGGTTGTTCGGCCGCATTCAGGCGGCACAATGGCACGCGTGTTGCACCGCATCAAAACGACAGCTCGCAACGCTTGGGAATTGACCCGTCTGTTTGCGCCACTGGAAGCATGAGTTCACCCCCATCTCGCGAGATTTACATCAAAGGCATCACCCTGGACGGGCAAACCTTTCGACCCAGCGATTGGGCGGAGCGTCTGGCCGGTGCGATGTCGTGCTTCCGCCCGGAAGGCTCTGCCGCAGACCGGTCGTCGTTCATCGGCTACTCGCCGTATTGCGTGCCGCGGCTGATGGGCGGCGTGAAGTGCGTGATCGTCGACCAGGCCCTGCGTGACGCCGAACCCATGGCCTGGGAATTCGTCATGAATTTCGCGCGCGACAACAAGCTGCAGGTCGCCGATAGCATGTGATGACCGCCAGCGCCTGAGAAACGTCGCGGCGCTGAAATGCAAAAGGCCCGCAAAGCGGGCCTTCGAGTGCATGCTGACGCAAAGATCAGGCGGCAGCGGCGGGCAGGGCCTTGATCTTGGCGGACAGGCGACTCTTGTGGCGCGCGGCCTTGTTCTTGTGGAACAGGCCCTTGTCGGCAACCGAATCGATCACCTGTTCGGCGGCCTTGAACAAATCGGCGGCCTTCGCCTTGTCACCGGCCACCACCGCTTTTTGCACGTTCTTGATGACGGTGCGGAACTTCGAGCGCAACGCGGTGTTCGCCGCGTTCAACTTCACGTCCTGGCGCACCCGCTTCAAGCCGGAGGCGATGCGGACTGTTTTTTTCTTGGCTTTGGAGGCTGTGGCCATGGTTCTTCTGTCTGAAGGTTGAGCGTAGCCCGCGAGTATAGCAGCCGAAGCACCGGCGCGGTGCCACCAGCACAGTGCGCCGTTCGCAGGTGAGCGGGTGCTGCCTATACTGCGCCGCCCGGGCCTCCTCGACACCATGAACCTGCTGCGTGCCGCTTCCACCGTTTCGCTGTTGACCCTGGCGTCGCGCATCACCGGCCTGGGGCGCGAACTGATCATTGCGGCGAGTTTCGGCGCCAGCGCCTACACCGACGCCTTCAACGTCGCGTTTCGCATCCCCAACCTGCTGCGCCGCTTGTTTGCCGAAGGCGCGTTCTCGCAGGCCTTCGTGCCCATCCTCGCGGCCACCCGGGCCAGCGAAGGCGACGAGGTCACCCGCAGGCTCATCGATGCGGTCACCACGGTGCTGGTCTGGGCGCTGGCGCTGACCTGCGTGACGGGCATCGTCGCCGCACCGGTGCTGGTGTGGCTGATGGCCTCGGGGCTCGAAAAATTCGACCCTGCCGTGGTGATGACGCGGGTGATGTTCCCCTACATCGGCTTCATGTCGCTGGTGGCCTTGGCAGCGGGTGTGCTTCAGACCTGGAAGCGCTTTGCGGTGTCGGCCTTCACGCCGGTGCTGCTGAACCTGGCGGTGATCGCAAGCGCTTGGCTGCTGTCGCCTTGGTTTGGGCAGCGTGGCACGGAGCCGATTTACGCATTGGCCGTCGGCGTGATGGGGGGCGGCGTGCTGCAACTGGCGGTGCAGTGGTCGGCGCTGCGCCGCATCGGCCTGCACCCGCGCATCGGAGGTTCCTGGCGTGCGCTGCGCAGTGCGATGGCGCACCCCGGTGTGGGGCGCATCCTCAAGCAGATGGCACCGGCGCTGCTGGGTGTGTCGGTGGCCCAGCTCTCGCTTTTGATCAACACCCAGATCGCGTCCCACGTGGGCGTGGGCGCGGTGTCCTGGCTGACCTACGCCGACCGGCTGATGGAGTTCCCCACGGCCTTGCTCGGCGTGGCCCTGGGTGTGGTGCTGCTGCCGCAGCTGTCTGCCGCACAAGCCAGCGGCGACGGTGCCACCTATTCCAGCCACCTGGATTGGGGGTTGCGACTGGTGCTGCTGCTGGCTCTGCCCTGCGCGGTGGCGTTGCTGATATTTCCGAGGGCGATGGTGTCGGTGCTGTACCACTACGGGCAATTCAACGAGCGCGATGTCGAGCAGACGGTGCGCGCGCTCATGGGGTACGGCGTGGGGCTGCTGGGGCTGGTCGGCATCAAGGTGCTGGCGCCTGGCTTTTATGCGCGACAAGACATCCGCACCCCGGTCAAGATCGCCGTGGTGGTGCTGATCCTGACCCAATTGATGAACCTGCTGTTCGTGCCCCAACTCGGCCATGCGGGCCTGGCGCTGTCGATCGGCATCGGCGCGTTGATCAATGCGGGCTGGCTGCTCTTCGGGCTGCGGCGCCAGGGCATCTACATGCCGCTGCCTGGCTGGTGGGGCTTTGTCCTGCGGGTGCTGTTGGCCAGCGCGCTGCTGGGGCTGGCGCTCGGTGCTGCCTCGATGGGCATCGACTGGGTCGCTCTGGGCGACCAGGGCTTGCTGCGTGTGGGCTTGATCGCAGGATGCCTGGGCGGTGTCGCTTTGCTTTACTTCGTGACCCTGTGGCTGATGGGCATCCGCCTGAATGACTTCACACGCCGCGGGTGAGGCGGGCATGATCCGATCGCCCAGGCGTCACCGTACACTCGGAAAATGACCGGAAAGCTTCAGTATGTGACGCCCACTGCGCTCGAGTATTTCGCTGCGCTGGTGGCCGACGACGCCAGCTTGTCGTTGCTGGAAGCGGCCGCCTCGATCGGCCTGGACGAGCATGCGCAGCTCGACCTCGAGGCGGTGCTCGCCGAGGTGGATGCATTGGCCCGCAGGCTCAAACGCCGCATCCCCGCGGATATGGTGCCTTTGCAGCGGCTGCGCAGTCTGAACCGCTATTTTTTCGGCGAGTTGGGGTTCCACGGCAACGTCAACAACTACTACGACCCGGCCAACAGCTATTTGCACGAGGTGCTGCGCACCCGCACCGGCATCCCCATCAGCTTGGCTATTCTGTACATCGAGCTGGCCACGCAGATCGGCCTGCACGCCCACGGCGTGTCATTCCCCGGGCACTTTCTGATCAAGGTCAGCAAGCTGAACGGGCCGGGGAACGGCGAGGTGGTCATTGATCCGTTCACCGGCAAGTCATTGTCCCGAGAAGACCTGGAGGAGCGACTCGGCCCCTACAAGATCAGCCAGGGGTTGGTCGGTGACTTTGATGCCCCGCTGGGGCTGTTTCTGCAAATCGCACAGCCCCGCGACATCCTGGCGAGGTTGCTGCGCAACCTGAAGGAAATCCACAGCAGCGCGGAAGACTGGCAGCGCCTGATGCCCGTGCTGAACCGCCTGGTTGTGTTGCTCCCGCAGGCCCCTGAAGAGCGCCGAGATCGTGGGCGAGTCTGGACCCAGCTGGGGCAGCCTCTCCAGGCTGCCGATGACTTCGAAGCCTATCTGCGCGACCGCCCCGAAGCCGACGACAGCCGCATCACCGCTGAGCAGTTGGCCCGCTTGCGCCGTGGCGAGCACCCGAGGCTGCATTGACTTTTTCACGGTTGTTGGGGCTGCGGCAAGCATCGCAGCGTGTGCGGCGGCGGGTGCGGTGAAGCAGATCCCGCTGCCGATCGCCTCGGGCGTCCCGCCGAGCTTCGATTCCTTCGTCGCCGGTGGCAATGCGATGGCGCTGGCCCAACTGCGCGCGGCGTGCGAACCCGGTGCCGCCACGACACCGCTGTACCTGTGGGGGGAGCAGGGCACTGGCAAGACCCACCTGCTGCGTGCTCTGGCGCATGACGCTCAAGCGCGCGGCGGACGGGTCGGCTGGTTCGACGTTTCGCAGCCGCTGCCCTGGGTGCATGACGACGCCTGGACCCTGCTGGTGCTCGATGGCTGCGAGGGCTACGACGCGCCTCGGCAGCATGCGGCGTTCACCTTGTTCGTCGAGGCGACGACGCAGGCGGTGCTGGTGGCGGCGTCGGGGCGTTGGCCGCCGGTCGATCTGCCGCTGCGCGACGACCTGCGCTCGCGCCTGGGGTGGGGTCATGTGATGGCGGTGCAGGCGCTGTCGGATGCCGAGTCCCGCGCCGTACTGCGCCGCGAGGCTGACCGGCGCGGCTTGTTCTTGTCCGACGAGGTAATGGACCATTTGCTGCACCGCTACGCTCGCGATCTGAAGCACCTGATGGCGTTGCTCGACCGCCTTGATGAATTCGCGATGGTGCACAAGCGTTCCCTCACCGTGCCACTGCTGCGGCAGATGCTGGCGGAAACCTCCGACGCTGGCCACAGCGGAGCGCTTTTTTGAACCTCTGCCTGTTCGACCTCGACGACACCCTGCTGCCGCTCGATTCCGACCACGCCTGGGGCGAGTTCGTGATTTCGCTCGGCTGGGTCGACGAGGCCAGCTTCCGGCGTGACAACAACGCGTTCTTCGTGCAGTACCAGGCTGGCCAGCTCGATGTGCACGGCTACATCGAGTTCGCGACCCGGCCGCTGCGCGAGCGTTCGGTGCAAGAGTTGAGTGCTGCGCACCGCCTGTTCATGCAGCGGGTCATCGAGCCCGCCCTGCGCGACAGCGCCCGCGACCTGGTGCGCCGGCACCAGGCGCAGGGTGATCGGGTGGCGCTGGTCACCGCGACCAATGAGTTCATCACCGCACCGATCGCGGCGGCCTTCGGCATCCCCGCGCTGATCGCGGTGCAGCTCGAACGCGATGCGCGCGGTAGCATCACGGGCCGCATTCGGGGCACACCGAGCTACCGCGAAGGCAAGGTGCGGCGGGTCGAGGAGTGGTTGGCAGGGCAAGGTGCATCGTGGGGAGACTGTGGCCGCATCACCGTCTACAGCGACTCGCTCAATGACCTGCCGCTGCTCGAAACAGCCACCGATCCGGTGGCGACCAATCCGACGCCTGCGCTGCTCGCGATCGCCCGCCAGCGCGGCTGGCGCACATTGAATCTGTTCACATGATCAAGAAGTTTCTCGACAAGCTGCTGGGCAAGCCGGCCCCAAAGGCCAGCGCAGGTTCGGTGCTCGGCAAGCGTGTCGATGTGCCGAAGAGCGAACACCATATCGACCCGGCGCTGGTCGATGAGCGTGCCGCCAAGGTGGTGCAGACGCTGGTCGATGGCGGTCACGAGGCCTACATCGTGGGCGGCGCGGTGCGTGACCTGCTGCTCGGCTTGCAGCCCAAGGATTTCGATGTCGCGACCGACGCCACACCGGAGCAGGTGAAGGCGATGTTCCGCCGCGCCTTCATCATCGGCCGGCGCTTTCGCATCGTGCATGTGGTGTTCGGCCGTGGGCGGCAGGACCGCGGCCTGAGCGAGGTCATCGAGGTCTCGACCTTCCGCGCGCTGATGGATGCGGCTGCTGCCGAGCAGGTGGTCGGCAACGAGAAGACGCTGAAGGCCGAAGGCCGTCATGCCACCGGGCCCAGCCATGTGGTCGATGCCGAAGGCCGTGTGCTGCGCGACAACGTCTGGGGCCCGCAGATCGAGGACGCGGCACGGCGCGACTTCACTGTCAACGCGATGTACTACGACCCGGTGCGCGAGCTGGTGGTCGACTACCACGGCGGCATCAAGGACGCGAAGAAGAAGCTGCTGCGGATGATCGGCGACCCCGAGACGCGTTACCGCGAAGACCCGGTGCGCATCATCCGCGCGGTGCGTTTTGCGGCGAAGCTGGGGTTCGAGATCGAGCCGAAGACGCGGGCACCGATCCGGGCCATGGCAGCGCTGCTGGAGAACGTGCCGCCGTCGCGGCTGTTCGACGAGATGATCAAGCTGCTGCAGACCGGCCACGCGCTGGCGAGCCTGGCCGAATTGCGCAAGCAGGGCCTGCCTGCGGGCACTTTCCCGGTGCTCGACACGCTGCTTGACGACAGCCGCGGCAGCGCGGCTCACCGCGAATTCGTGCGGCTGGCGCTGGCCGACACCGACCGCCGCGTGGGTGAAGGCAAGCCGGTGGCGCCGAGCTTCATGCTGGCCTGCATGCTGTGGCACGACGTGCAACTGCAGTGGGATCAGCTCAAGGCCCGTGGCGAGCCGGCATTCGCCGCGCTGCAACAGGCGGTTGAGGCGATCTTCGATGCGCGCATCGGCGACATCTCAGGTCGCGGCAAGCTGGGCGGCGACATGCGCGAGATCTGGCTGATGCAGCCGCGCTTCGAGCGCCGCGTAGGCCATGCGCCGTTCACGCTGGTCGAGCAGCCGCGCTTCCGTGCCGGCTTTGATTTCCTGCGCTTGCGTGCCGATGCGGGCGAGGCGTCGGACGAACTGGCGCGCTGGTGGGAAGACTTCTCTCTCGCCGACGAGGATGAGCGCCGTCGCTTGATGGAATCGGTGCGCGGACGTGACGCCAGGCACGACGGCAAACGCCCAGCGAAGCCAGCCCAGGCCGCGGATGCCGACGAAGAACCGGCGGCCACTGCCGCCGAGCCGGTCAAGAAACGCCGTCGCCGTCGCCGCAAGCCATCCGAGGCGGGCCCTGCGGTGGCACCTGAAGGCGGCGAGCCCGACGCGGTGTGACCGAATCGCTCGCCTGCATCGGCCTCGGCGCCAATCTGGGCGATGTTCGGGCGGTGCTGGCGGCGGCGTACACGGAATTGCAGCGTTTGCCTGAAACGCGGCATCACCGCTGCTCGCCGTGGTTCCGCAGCGCGCCGGTCGATGCCAGCGGCCCCGACTACCTGAACGCAGTGGCCTGCTTCGACACCACCTTGTCGCCGCAAGCGCTGCTGGAGGCGCTGCAAGGCATCGAGCGCCGCCATGGGCGCGAGCGGCCTTACCGCAACGCCCCGCGCACGCTGGACCTGGATCTGCTGCTGTACGGTGACCAGCGGATCGCCACGCCCACACTCACCGTGCCGCACCCGCGGATGCACGAACGCGCCTTCGTGCTGCTGCCGCTGGCAGCCTTGCTGCCGGACACAGTGGTTCCTGGCCGCGGACCCATCAGTACGCTGATGTCGTCGGTGGCGAGGCAGTCGGTGTGGCGGGCTGACTGACAGGCGCGGCCTCGGCTTCGACCTGGTACTCGAAGTAGCGCTGCGCGGAGAACGCAATGGTGGCCATCAGCACGCCAGCGCCGACCAGCAAGGCCAGCATCACGCCCAGCACGGCGCCCCAGCCGCTGCGGGAGGCGTTGCGGCCTGCGTTGAAACGCGCGTTCCAACGCTCGTCGCTGGTCAGGCCGTAGACGATGGCGCAGAGCATGGCGGCGGCGACCGTGCAACCCAGCAACGGGATCAGCACCCACGCGAGTTGATCGTCCTGGCCAAATGACTGTGCTCGCAGCACGCCCTGCACGCCGATCAGGGTGGGCAAGGGGTACAGCCACCCGGGCAGATCGCGAAAGCCGTGCAGGTAGAAGCGGTGCAGGCCGAGCGAGCCGCCCACGATGGCGATCCAGGTGGCCACCGTCTTCGCTTTGTGGGAGGGGACGGACAGTTCGGTCGTGGTCATGCGTTCTTCCTCAAGCGCCGATTCTGCGCCCGTGCGGTTTACAATCTAAGGTTCACGTGACGGTCGGCTAGTTTCAGGCGCTTCAATGCGCTCAGGATTTGCTGGCGTATCTACGGCACTGATCTTCGTTGCGGCCGCAGTGGCTGCGACCTCATGCTCTGCGCGTCCGGGGTGTCCACCGGACGCGGCGGGCAGTCCCTGTTCAAGGAAATACCATGGTTGTGATTCGTCTTGCTCGCGGCGGCGCCAAAAAGCGTCCCTTCTTCAACATCGTCGTGACAGACTCGCGCATCCGCCGCGATGGTCGCTTCATCGAGCGCGTCGGGTTCTACAACCCTGTGGCCTCCGGCGGCGAGCAGCCCTTGCGTGTTGCGTTCGACCGCATCGACTACTGGGCTGGCACCGGCGCGCAGTTGTCGCCGACGGTGGCGCGTTTGGTCGAGCAGGCCAAGGCGGCAACGGCTTGAGCCCGACGAATCGTCGGCGCTGACGTTCCGTCCGGCACTCGCGTCCACGCTTCGGCTGCAACCCATGGCCGACTCTGGTGCCGACTCGGCGCCCTGGCCCGAAGATGCGATCGAGGTCGGTGTCATCATCGACGCCTGGGGTGTCAAAGGCTGGTTCAAGGTCAAGGCGTTTTCGCCTGACCCACAGGCGCTGTTTTCTTCCAAGCGCTGGCTGCTGAAACCGCCCGAGGCCAGCGGACCGAGGGCCGGGGTAGCAGCGGTTACGCTGCCGCCACTGCTGAAAATCATGGCCGCCAAGGTCCACGGTGATCTGGTGGTGGCGCAGGCCCAGGATGTTGTCGATCGGCCCGGTGCCGAGGCCTTGCGTGGGGCCCGCGTGTTCGTGCCGCGGGCGAGCTTTCCGACCACCGGCACCGATGAGTACTATTGGGTCGATCTGGTGGGCTTGGCGGTTGTGAACCGCGCAGGTGAGTCTCTGGGCGAGGTGGTTGGCCTGATCGACACCGGCCCGCACAGCGTGCTGCGGGTGGCAGCGCCCGGCGTCACCAGCGAGGTCGACCAGCGGTTGATTCCCTTTGTGGCTGCTTTCATCGACGCCGTGAGCCTGCCCGAGCGGCGTATCACCGTCGACTGGGGTCTGGACTACTGATCACGGCCCAGTGCTGCCATGCGCTTCGACGTCATCACGCTGTTCCCCGAGCTGTTCGAGCCGCACCTCGTTCATGGGATCACCCGGCGCGCTTATGAATCAGCGCAGGTGGATGTCCGGCTGTGGGCCCTGCGAGATTTCGCCGACGGCCAGTACCGCCGCGTTGATGACCGACCGTATGGCGGTGGCCCGGGCATGGTGCTGCTGGCCGAGCCGCTGGAGCGTGCCTTGGCGGCGGTGCGCGCTGGGCGCGAGGCCGATGCGGGGAGCGCCGGTACCGCCCGTCATGACCGGGCCCCGGTGATTCACTTCACACCCACCGGTCGGCGCATCGATCAGGCCCTGGTGCTCGAGATGGCCGCTGGCCCCGGTGCTGTGCTGCTGTGCGGCCGCTACGAGGGCATCGATCAGCGGGTGCTCGACCGCCATGTCGATGTCGAGCTGAGCCTGGGCGACTTCGTGCTGTCTGGCGGCGAACTGCCTGCCTTGGCGCTGCTCGACGCCGTGGCGCGGTTGCAGGACGGGGTGCTCGGTGATGCGCAGTCGCACCAGCAGGACAGTTTTTCCGACGGCCTGCTCGAGGGGCCGCACTACAGCCGCCCCGAGCTGTTGGCCACCGACGACGGCCCGCTGCCGATTCCGCCGGTGCTGCTGTCAGGCCACCACGGCCGCATCGCGCGCTGGCGCCGGGAGCAGTCGCTGGCACTGACCGCACGCCGCAGGCCCGACCTGATCGCCGCAGCGCGGGCGGCGAAGCAACTCAGTGCCGAAGACGAGCGATTTCTGGCGGCACTCGATGTACACTAGAAGGCTTTTCTGGTCCTCTGCCACGCCCGGCCGCGCGTTGTCTCTTCACGTTGCAGGTTCGGACCCATTCCTCCACAAAGCGTGGGCAAGATCACACGGAGAAACCATGGACTTGATCCAAACCCTCGAGCAAGAGGAAATTGCCCGGCTGAACAAGACCATCCCAGCCTTCGCGCCGGGTGACACGGTCATCGTCAACGTGAACGTCGTCGAAGGCACCCGCAAGCGCGTTCAGGCCTATGAAGGCGTCGTGATCGCCAAGCGCAATCGCGGCCTGAATTCGAGCTTCATCGCCCGCAAGATTTCCAGTGGCGAAGGCGTCGAGCGCACGTTCCAGCTTTACAGCCCGCTGATCGCGTCGATCGAAGTCAAGCGCCGTGGCGATGTGCGCCGCGCCAAGCTGTACTACCTGCGCCACCGCTCAGGCAAGTCGGCTCGCATCAAAGAGAAACTGGGTTGAGCGAAGCGCAGCCTTGCGCATAGCGCAAGGTCGCGCGCCAGCGCGAACCCGGTTTCCGACGCGTCCTGGCGTAGCCAGCCGCGTCAAAAGCTCGGCTGCTGTTATCCAGCACGATCAAGCCGCCTCCCAAGGCGGCTTTTTCCATTTCAAAGGGCCGCATGCCACTGACGTTTGACCCGCAAGCCGTGCCAGTGCGCTCGATAGACGATCACCTGCCCGCGGTGCCCCCCGAAGGACTGACCGCCAGTGCGCTGCGCGAGCGCTTCCAGCGTGTGGCGGCGTGGCAACCCGAGCATGTGGCGGATCGATGGTGGTTGCCGCCAGCACCGACACACGCGTCGGTGCTGGTGCCCTTGGTGCTGCGTGACGGCGGCATCACCGTGCTGCTGACCAAGCGTGCCGATCACCTCAGCGATCACCCTGGGCAGATCAGCTTCCCCGGCGGCCGCGCCGAGCCGGACGATGCAACGGTGGTGGTCACCGCACTGCGCGAAGCCGAAGAAGAAATCGGCCTGGCGCCCGATTTCGTCCAGGTACTCGGCACGCTACCGACCTACACCACCGTGACCGGCTACGTCGTCACTCCCGTGGTGGCTCTGGTCGAGCCCGGCTTCCTGCTTCGCATCGATCCCCTCGAAGTCGCGGAAGTATTCGAGGTGCCACTCGCCCACCTGATGACGCCTGCCCACCACCGCCGCCATGCGGTCGGCGAGGGCGACGAGGCGCGCGAATTCCTCTCGATGCCGTGGCACACGCAGGCGGTCGATGGTTCGCCTCAGTGCCACTTCATCTGGGGAGCGACCGCCGCCATGCTGCGCAACTTCTACCGCTTCCTGTCTGCCTGAACCCACCGGAACGCGCCGGTATCATCGAATGCGATGAGTCTTTTCTCGGTCCTTCTGGCGCTGCTGCTCGAGCAGCTCAAGCCCTTACAGCGCGGCACGGCGATCCATTCCGCGATGACCTCGTGGCAGCGTTGGGTCGGCCAGAACTTCGATGCGGGCCGCGATCGTCACGCCTGGGTCGTGTGGGGCATCACCGTCGTGCTGCCTGGCGTGCTGGTGGGCGCGGTGTATGCAGTCATCGCGCATTACAGCTTGTTGCTCGGGCTGGTGTGGAATGTCGCGGTGCTGTACCTGACCTTGGGGTTTCGCCAGTTCAGTCACTACTTCACCGACATCCGCGATGCGCTCGAGCGCGAAGATGAAGTCGAGGCACGCCGCCTGCTGACCGAGTGGCGTCACCTCGACGTGAGCGAATTGCCGCGCACCGAGCTGCTGCGGCATGTTGTCGAGCATTCTTTGCTGGCGGCGCATCGGCATGTGTTCGGCGTTTTTTTCTGGTTTGTCTTGTTGTCGTCGGTGGGTTTCGGCCCGGCCGGTGCGGTGTTGTACCGCTGCGCCGAGTTCGCCAGTCGCTACTGGGCTTTTCGCAACCGAACCATCGGCGAGCCGATCAATGAGCGGCTCATGACACTGTCGCAGCGCCTGTTCGGTTTGATGGACCACGCGCCAGCGCGGCTGACAGCGTTCGGTTTCGCCGTGGTCGGCAACTTCGAAGAAGCGATCAACAGCTGGCGCCGAGATGCCGAGCTGTGGCGGCATCCGAACGAGGGCATCATCCTCGCCGCTGCCGCTGGTGCGGTGGGGGTGCAACTGGGTGGTGCGGCTGCCCCAGGCGTGACCCCCGACCGCTCGAAGACCTTCGACAAGGGCGTCGGCTTCGAAGACCTGGCTGCCGATGGCTCGACGTCCGGCACGACGCCGGTGCTGGGCCACCTGCGCAGCATCGTCGGGCTGGTGTGGCGCTCGGTGGTGCTGTGGATGCTGCTGCTGGCGCTGCTGACACTGGCCAATCTGATCGGCTGATTCAGGGCTGCGCCAGCCAGAGTTGCCAGGGCATGCTTACCAGCGATTGCTCTCCAACTCCTGAAGGATCTCGTTGTAAATGCGGTAGCGCGATTCGCTGATCGCGCCTTGTGCCAGCGCCTCGCGCACACCACAGCCCGGTTCCTGGCGGTGGGTGCAGTTGTAGAAGCGGCACTGCGTCGAGGCCTCGCGCAGGTCGGGCATCAGCGCCGGCAGCTTCTGCGCATCGACCTGCTTCAGACCGAATTCCTGGAAGCCCGGTGAATCGATCAGGCCGGTGTGGCGTTCGGCATCCAGCCAGTACCACTGTGTCGCGGTGGTGGTGTGTCGGCCCGAATTCAAGGCCTGCGATACCTCACCGACCTGCGCGCGGGCTTCGGGCGCCAACAGATTGATCAGCGTGCTCTTGCCGGTTCCACTGGGCCCGAGCACCAGCGAGGCCTGGCCCGCCATCAGCGGCGTCATCAATGCACGCGAGGCCTCGGGTTGCGCCTTCAGCGCCACCTCGACCACCCGGTAGCCCATCGCGACATAGGGCTTCAGCCGTTCGCGTGCTGCAGCGATCTGCGGCAGGTCGGCCTTGTTCAGCAGGATGCTGGCGGCGATGCCGGCGCTCTCGGCAGCGATCAGCGCGCGCGCCAGTTGCGATTCGCTGAACACCGGGTCGGCCGCGACCATCACCAACACCTGGTCGAGGTTGGCGGCGAAGGCCTTGGTCTTCCATTCGTCCTGGCGAAACAGCAGGTTGCGGCGTTCTTCGAGTTCCTCGATCACGCCTTCGTCGCCGGTGATCTGCCAGCGCACCCGGTCGCCGACGACGCACAGGCTCTTCTTGCCGCGCGGGTGACAGATGGTCCGCACACCGCAGTCCGATTCGACGACATAGTGGCGGCCGAAGCCCGAGACCACCAGCCCGGAGGTGGTCGACGCACCGTCGGCTTTCGCCTTGCTCAAGGCATCGATCCGGTCACGTGGCGGTGACCGGTGTCTGCATGGCTGCCAGCCGCTCAGCTGCCGGTGGGTGCGAGTAATAGAAGCGGGCGTACAACGGGTCGGGCGTCAGCGTCGACGCGTTGTCTTTGTAGAGCTTCACCAGGGCGTGGACCAGCTCCGTCGCGGGCGTGAACTTGGCCGCGTACTCGTCCGCCTCGAATTCGTGCTTGCGCGAGTACATGGCCATCAACGGCCGCAGCAGGAACGTGAACACCGGAACGACCATGAAGAACAGCACCAGCGCCACGGCATCGGTGGCCGGCGGGGACACGCCCAGACCCTCGTAGAACCACGCCGCGTCACGCAGTACGCCCAGGATCCACAGGAACACCAGGCTCACCGCGAACGTCCACGCCATGCGGCGAAACACGTGGTTCATGCGGAAGTGGCCGAGTTCGTGCGCCAGCACCGCTTCGATCTCGGTCGGATCGAGGCGCGACAGCAACGTGTCGAAGAAGACGATGCGCTTCGCCTTGCCGAACCCGGTGAAATAGGCATTGCCGTGGCTCGAGCGCCGCGACCCGTCCATCACGAACAGTCCCTGGGACTTGAAGCCGCACTTCACCAGGAGCGCCTCGATGC
>JAKFUQ010000119.1 GCA_021732645.1 Rhizobacter sp.
CGATGCCCGACGGCACCGGGGTGGCCACCATCGACGGCAAGATGCAGGACGACGCGACCTGGAAGCAGGCCAAGGTGATGGTCGACCTGGCGCGCCTGGTGGCGCGCAAGGATCCTGCGCTGGCAGCGGCCTACGGCTTCTAGGAACGGGCCGCCATGACCAGCAAAACCCGCGCCGGCAACTTCTTCGAAGACTTCCGCCTCGGCCAGCACATCGCGCACGCGGTGCCGCGCACCATCACCACCGGCGACGTGGCGATGTACACGGCGCTCTTCGGCACGCGATTCGCGCTGTCGTCGTCGGACCCGTTCGCGCAGGCACTCGGCCTGCCACGCGCACCGGTCGATTCGATGCTCGCCTTCCACATGGTGTTCGGCCGCACGGTGGCCGATGTCTCGCTGAACGCGATTGCCAATCTCGGTTATGCCGGCTGCCGGTTCGGCGCCTTCGTCTACCCCGGCGACACCGTGACCAGCGACTCCACGGTCATCGGCCTGCGGCAGAACAAGGACGGCAAGACCGGCGTGGTCTACGTGCATTCGACCGGCACCAACCAGCACGGCGAGGTGGTGCTCGACTTTCGCCGCTGGGTGATGGTGCGCAAGCGCGACGCTGATGCCCCGGCGCCCGAACCCGTGGTGCCGACGCTGCCCGACGCGGTGCCGGTGGCCGATCTGCATTGCCCGTTGGCCCTCGGCGCGCTGCCGTACGACACCGTGCGGGCGGGCAGCGAGTTTCTTTGGGACGAATACGAGCTGAGCGAGCGCATCGACCACGTCGACGGCATGACCATCGAAGAAGCCGAGCACATGCTGGCCACAAGGCTCTACCAGAACACCGCCAAGGTGCACTTCAACCAGCATGTCGAGCGCGAAGGCCGCTTTGGCAAACGCATCGTCTACGGCGGTCACGTCATCAGCCTGGCGCGCGCCTTGTCGTTCAATGGGCTGGCCAATGCGCTGTGCATCGCCGCCATCAACGGCGGTCGGCACGCTGCGCCGAGCTTTGCCGGCGACACCATTTATGCCTGGTCCGAGGTTCTCGGCAAGGAGCCGCTGCCCGGCCGCTCGGACGTCGGGGCGCTGCGGCTGCGCACCGTGGCGACCAAGGACCGCGCCTGCCACGACTTCCCCGACAAGGACGCGGCCGGTGGCAGCGACCCGGCGGTCGTGCTCGACATGGACTACACCGTGCTGATGCCGCGCCGCCGGTAGCCACGCCGGGGCGCCGACTCGTCAGACGCCGCGCGTCGATTCCCTCCATGATCGCCACATGAGCGCAACACCCCCCACCGCCCTTTCGCTGCCCACCACGATGCGATTCATCACGGCGCCGACATCGGGTGGGCCCGAGGTCATGTCGGTCAGCACCGGCCCGCTCCCGGCCGTCGGTGACCACGACGTTCTGATCAAGGTGGCCTGTGCCGGCGTGAATCGACCCGACATCGCACAGCGGTCCGGCACCTACGCGCCGCCGCCGGGCGCCTCACCCATCATGGGCCTGGAGGTGTCTGGCGAGGTGGTTGCCGTCGGCGCACAAGCCGGCCGGTGGAAGCCTGGCGACCGTGTTTGCGCCCTGACACCCGGCGGTGGTTATGCCGAGTACTGCGTGGCGCCGGCCGACCACTGTTTGCCGATCCCGCACAAGCTGTCCCTGCTCGAAGCGGCCGCCTTGCCGGAGAACTTCTTCACCGTGTGGGTCAATGTGTTCGGGACGTGTCGGCTCAAGGCCGGCGAGCGATTCCTGGTGCACGGGGGATCGAGCGGGATCGGCCTGGCGGCCATTCAACTGGCCAAGGCCTTCGGGGCCGAGGTGTTCACGACGGTGGGCAATGCCGACAAGGCCGCGTTCTGCCACCACATCGGCGCCGACCACGTCTTCAAGTACAAGACCCAGGACTGGATGGCCGAGATCGCGTCGATCACCAAGAAGAAAGGGGTCGATGTCATCCTCGACATGGTCGGCGGCTCGTACATCGAAAAGAACCTCCGGTCACTCGCCCTCGAAGGGCGCTACTGTTTCATCGCGTTCCTGGAAGGCGGCAAGGCAGAAATCGATTTCCGACCGCTGATGATGAAGCGGCAGACCATCACCGGCTCGACCCTGCGCGCACGCTCAGACGCGAGCAAGGCCGCCATTGCCAAAGAGCTCGAGGCCCGCGTGTGGCCCCTGATCGCCAACGCGACGATCAAGCCCGTGATTCACCAAACGTTTGTCCTGGCCGACGTGGTGCAGGCCCATGCGCTGATGGAATCCAGCGCACATATCGGGAAGATCATGCTGAGGGTGGCTGGGTAGAGAAGCTTGGTGAACGTCACTGTGTCGCCCAGGCCGCGAGTCAGGTTCTACGCCATTTATCTGTGACCGTCGGCAACCGGCCACAAGCAGTCCTCAGCGACTGACTGGTATTGGGTAGTTGAACCCTCCCACGAACCCTGGGCGTTTCACAGTGCCAGTTGCGGATGAGCAGTTCAACGGCTACCGTCATAGCAGTTGCGCTTGAGTCGACACACGTGTCGGCGAAGGGTGTTGAGATCGGCTCATCGGGACAGCGGCTCGTTTCCCGCGTCGAGGAATCTAGTTTGGCGTTCCATATCCCGCCCTCTCACGAAGAGCTCTACGACCAGGTCGTCAGTCGATTTCGGATGTTGCTTCGCCGGCGCGTGATCACCGGTATCAACGACAGTCGCCTTAACCTCTGGCTCAAGAACTTCATCTCCCCAGAGGAGCAGTACCTGGCTGCACGCGTCCTCGAAAACCTCTCATATCGCTCGCAGGCGATGGTCACCAGCTCGATTCAGCACGTAAATGAATGCGTGCTGCCGTGCGAGCTCCGTAGGCGGAAGGTCGGTGAGTTCTCCGATGTCGACGCATTTGTCGAGTCCCTCCAGGCGGGCGATGCTTCTCACCCCGTTCGGTTTGTCGCCGTCGAGGGGGGTCACGAGAAGACACCCGGCAAGAGCGGAGCGCTCATCATTCGGCAGTTTCAACGCGATGGAGTTGCCAAGGCTTTGACCTGCAAGCCGGAGAATCTCAGAGGGTTGCCGGACACTGTGAAGTGCCTAGTTTTCGTTGACGACATGCTGGGAACCGGTAAGCAGTTCTCCGGATTCGCCGCGCACTACGCGCTTGACACCTACAAGGACTCGCACACGCTCATCTACTGCCCCTTGATTGCGCACCAGAAGGGCCTGGACAAACTCGCCGACAAGCTTCCATGGCTGGCGTTGTTGCCCGTCGAGGTCTTCGGGGCAGCTCACCAGTTCTATCGTGGCATGGCACAAGACGAGACACTGTGGGCGATCGACGGAACGAACCGGATCGATGACCTTCGCGGTTTCGTGAAGGCACTGTGCGATAGGCGAAGCATCCCCGCCACGACGCAGCACTCGCTGCATCTTTTGCTCGGCTTCGAGCACGCCACCCCGAACAACTCACTTCCACTGCTGTACGCTGAATCGCAACACTGGAATTACCTGCTGAAGCGCCAAACATGATTGCCGCATCCGAGCCCTTCCTGAAGATTCGGGCGGACGACTTCGCGCCGGAGTCTGTTTACAACGAGTTCATCGTCCCGCCGTTCAAGAACTGGATCAACGTGCTGCGACATCCGCGAAGCGTGCGGATCATGGGCGGCCGCGGCTGTGGGAAGACGATGTTTGTCCGCTACTTTGGACACCAGTCTTGGCTCAGCCCGGAACGAGTGGGGCTGTCTGACGAGGACGCGAGAGACATAGGCCTCTACTTCCGGCCGGACACTGAGTTCTGTGGCTTGCTTTCAGCTGAGTGGCTGGGAAAGCAAGAGGCCAAGCTGGCCTTCTCGCACTACGTCGCATTGAACCTCCTGGCCGACGCTTGCTCTGCCGTCGAATCGATCAGCAGGGCGAACTTTACCGATGGGCAGATCGCGATAGGAGATCCTCCCATTGGCCGTGCCCTTGCGAGCCTGCTTGATCTGACCGACCCGACCTTGAGCGCGCTGAAGAATGTCCTCGATCTGAGGCAAGTCGAACTCGAGAACTGGGTGCGGAACCCGAAGCGGGAGCCGCAACCGAAGTTCGTCTCGTTTGCATCGGTACTACCTCGCTTCGCCAGCGATCTGGAGCGCCTGAGTCCGCGTCTTGAGGGCCTCGCCTTCAAGGCGTTCATCGATGAGTTTGAGAATCTGCCGGCGCCTCACCGAGAGATCGTCTGCGACGCTATCAAGCATCGTCGCCCGCAGTTAATCGTCCACATCGCGCACAAGAAGGAAGCCGTTAACGACTTCAAGACCAGCAGCGACGAGCGCGTCGTCGAGATCCACGACCTCAACACCGTCGACCTCGAGGGCGCATTTTCTGAAGGAAACGTGTTCGATCTAGTCGCCGCGGAGTTGCTGCTACTTCGGCTGCACCAAGGCGGGCGAAACTTCGATTGCCCTGTGTTCGAACCTCAGAAGCTCCATGATGTACGAGATCTCGCCTACCGGGCGACCTCCAACTATCGCGACCAGGTTCTGACCTGCGTTCGCACGATTCTTCCGATGCCATCCGCAGGGGAGATTGCCGCCGGCGTGATGACTGATGAGCCCTTGCGAAAGCGTCTGGTCGACATGATCGACAAGGGCTTGAAGTTCCACAATTCCAGCGCAAGGTACAAGGCGGCCGCTCTCATCAAGGACGACACGCCCGCAAATATGCAGGCCAGCATCGTGCTGGGCGCGCTGATCAATCGGAAGTCTCACAACGTCGACGAACTCATTGCGGAATTCAACAAAGCCACCTCTGGCCAGCACCTTCGGGCGGATCCGTTCTTCAAGGCGGGTGGCTGGGTCGAGAACAACTTGGTGGGATGCCTCTTCCACCTGTACGCGGGGCTGCCGCGACGCAGCAACATCAACTACGCCGGCTTCGATCGCTTCTGCGCGCTGGCGGATCCGAATCTGCGGTTTTTTCAAGCACTTTGCCACGCGACGCTGCGCTTGGCCGACCAGGGCGTTCAGACATCAGGTGAGTCGCGCCAACAGCCCATCGCCATCGAGGTGCAGGCGGACGCCGCCAAGGTCGTCTCCGAGGCCGTCTTCGCTGACGTGTTCCAGCTGGGGAGCAACGGCGCCCACCTGCTCGAACTCGCCGGCCGGCTCGGAAAGCTCTTCCAGGCCTTCAACCGGCGCGCCAGCCAGAGCGAGCCTGAGATCAATCACTTCTCGGTCAAGGCCTCCGATCGAGAGAAGCTGACGCCGGAAGCCGAGGCACTGCTTCGGCAGGCCAAGATCTGGTCCGTGCTCTACGAGGAGCAAGACACAAAGAACAAGTCGAACTACGACATTGCGGCAACTGATCTGATCCTCAATCCGATCTACGCACCGCATTTCCGGATCAGCTACCGCAAGAGACGCAAGGTCACGCTACAGGCTGGCCATCTGGAAGTGATCCTCCGGCACTCGCCCGCGCAGTTCGAGATGGTGCTCAAGGAACTCGTCGATCCTGGCGAGCTGGCGCCAGACAACAACGAACTGTTCTGACCACCATGAAGTTCACGAGACAAGACGTGGTGTCGGATGCAGAAGCAAGGTCCCTCGGACCGTTCGACCTGGCGTTCTACGGGCGCGCGGATCTCGACGACCGCAGCAAGCATTCGAGCGAGCTCTGCACGGCGATGTCCAGGCGCCAGATGCAGGTTCGCTACGACCCTGAAAAGTTCGAGCTGACCGTCGGAGCGAAGGTTTACAACGTCCGCGATCTCGAGGACATTCCTCGCGATCTGCGAGCTGACTCAATCGTGATTGATGCGACCACGCTCGAGTTCCCTGAGATCTTGTATCTCCTGCACGCGTACCACACCCTTGAGAAGGTCAGTCGCCCTGCATGCGGGTTCATGTACGTGGAGCCTGCGTCGTACACGCCAAAGGACGACGCCTCGGCCGCCGTAAATGGCAACGCGTTTGACCTCACCTCGAGCTTCCGGCCCCGCAAGCCGCTGCCGCCTTACGTGTTGGCCCTGAGCGCGAAGAACAAGGCGCACCTCATAGGCTTCCTCGGCTTCGAAGGCAACCGCGTGAGACATGTCCTCGAGGACGAGGATGGAGCGTTCTACAAGAAAGTCACCATCGTCTTCGGGGTACCGCCGTTTCAGCCGACCTGGGATCTACATTCGCTGTTGGCCAACGCAAGGCTACTCGAGCCTGAATACACCGACGTCATGTTCTGCGGAGCCAACAACCCGCGCTCCGCGTACAGACTTCTGGAGGAGATTCATGCCGGTGCGCCCGTCAGTGGTCTGGACCGCCTGACTGTGGCTCCATTCGGGACGAAGCCGATGGCGCTCGGAACGGCGCTCTATTGCCTGGACAACTTGAAGATACGGCCGCTCTACGACTTTCCGGAGCGCAAGCCTGGGCGCACGCAGGGCGTGCACTGTCGGCACTGGTACGCGATTGACTGGCGCTCGTAGCCGCGCTGGCAAATGTTGGCCTCAGCCTGGAATCGGCATCTGCTGCAAGGTCCTGACCGTGAGATGCTTTGCACAGGCGCCGGTCGCGGCAGCTTGGCGCCACTTCGCGCCGGCGTCGCTCGTCATCCACTTCGCGACCCGCTGTCGATGCGTGCGCGGCACCTGAATGCGGTAGATGGCTTCCGTGTAGTGCCGACGGCCAGCGGCCACGACGGCATGCCGATCAAGGCAGCGCGTCCCCACGCGCGCAATCAGGATGTCTCCGGGCTGCGCAAAGTTGAAGCCATGGTCGGCGGTGCCATTGAAACGCACCTCTGCGTGTGCGCGCGGCAGATCGCAGGTGTGGAAACTGCTGATCTGCAGGTCATTGAACTGCGCCTTCGTGCGGCTGCCTCGGACGATGTTAGCGCCGAGCTCAAGCAACGATGACGTGCGCGAGGACTCGCTGAGCGCGCGGTTCATCTCTGTGAACTCGTGGAAGGCAAAGTCGAGTCGATCAATGGCCGCAACCGCGGGAACCTCCGCGCTGGACTCGAGATCAAGCGAGCCGGCGGCCAGGCGGCCTACGGTCACTTTGCGGCATGCGCTGCCGCCGAAGCGCGCAATGAGCATATAGGACTGCACCTGGGCCTTCCACCCGAACATGCGCTCGGGTAGCTCGTAGCACTCAACTTCCGAGGCGGTCCGGATCAAGTTCGACCGGAATGCACGCAGGCGTGCGTCCTCGGCGATGGACGACGCCACCACGAATGCCGCCTCGCCTCCTGGCTTGAGCCGAGACAGCGACTCGAGCATGAAGTAGAGATCGAGCGGAACCCAGTTAACAGACAGCTCAAGGCCTGGGCACAAGCTGGTAATGCGGTCGCGACACACTTCGCCTAAGGCGTGGAGTCCGAACGGCGGGTTGCCAGCGGTGCGATCGAAGCGCTCGTTGCCGAGCAGTTGTGCGAGCGACCCCGGCGACAGCACGTCGCCCATCTCGATGCGTAGACCTTTGAGCTTCGGCGCAAGGGCGGCCAGATTCGAATCAATCTCGACACCTAGGTAGCGCGAAGCGCTGCGAAGGTCGATGCAGGCCTCTGCGATTCGGCCAGTGCCTACACCCAGCTCGAGCCATGAGCCGCTCGCTCCCGTCAGGCGATTCGCCAGGCATCGGGCGAGCTCGGCCGGCGTCAGCACTTGGCCTCGATTCTTGCGTGGCGACTTCGTCAGGCGATATCGCATGGTCGGCGCGGAGCGGTGTTGATGTTCGAGAGGATGGTGCGTAGCATATGCAAGTATGCCGAGAATTGCAACGGAGCAAACTACCGAAACCATCAAAGCGAGACGGGCGCTACAGGCCTATCTTGGCGAGTCTGGACGCACGCAGGTGAGACTTTCCCAGGAGTCCGGTATTAGGCAGTACACGATCTCAAAGTTCCTCTCGGGGCGTATCAAGTCGCTGACGCCGGACGTACGAGAGGTCATGAAAGTTGCCGGTATTGGCATAAATGAAGCCGGAAGCCGACTAAGCCAGGACGCTCGAATCCAGCATGCACTCGGAGCGGCATGGGACGGCACGGATTTCGGAACGGAGCTTCTGGCGCGCGCAATCGAGGCGCTGGGGCTCGTGCTCCGGGACGCGTCCTCGCAGAAGAATGTTGGCGGGCGCCGGTAGAAGACGGCCGACCTTCGCTTCATCTCCGGGTCGCGCTCGCACGACACGTTGTTTTTCGAAGCTCGGCGTCAGAATCTGCGTCGCACCCACGGCCGTGCCGACCTTGGAGCATTAAGCCCTTGTTGTGCAGAAGGTGGTGAACCGCGCGAAGCATGTCGACGACAAGGTCGTAGTTCTCCAGAAGGCGACGCACGCGAAGGATTGTCGTCTCGCCGAGATGCGGTTCGCGCCGCTGCTGAAGCCCGCGAACTCGAGGCAAAGATTACGTCGTGCAGCGCCTCATCCATCGCACTAGCGCTCAAGCCGAACCACTGCCGCCTGTTTCGACGCCTATCGCCAATGAATCCGGCGGAGGGTCTTCAATCACTGGTTCAAGGCGTCAAATCTGCGGATGCGCATGGCGCCAATGGGTCGATTGCAGTCAGCCAGCGATCGCGATTGAACGCCTGATTTCAACGCCACCACTCACACCCCAGCCCTCACTCCACCGTCACGCTCTTCGCCAGGTTCCTCGGCTTGTCGACATCGGTGCCACGCGCGCAGGCGGTGTGATACGCCAGCAGCTGCAGCGGCACCACGTGCAGGATGGGGCTGAGCGGGCCGTAGTGTTCCGGCATACGGATCACATGCAGGCCCTCGGCCGACTCGATGCGGGTGTCGGCATCGGCGAACACGAACAGCTCGCCGCCGCGCGCGCGCACTTCCTGCAGGTTGCTCTTGAGCTTTTCCAGCAGCGCGTCGTTCGGCGCCACGGTGACCACCGGCATCTCGGCGGTGACGAGTGCCAGCGGGCCGTGCTTCAGCTCGCCGGCGGGGTAGGCCTCGGCGTGGATGTAGCTGATTTCTTTCAGCTTCAGCGCGCCTTCCAGCGCGATCGGGTAGTGCAGGCCGCGGCCGAGGAACAACGCGTTTTCCTTGCTGGCAAATTGTTCGGCCCAGGCCATCACCTGCGGCTCCAGCGCCAGCACCGCCTGCACCGCCACCGGCAGGTGGCGCAGCGCTTTCAGGTGTTCAGCCTCCTGCTCGGCCGACAGGAAGCCGCGCGTTTTCGCGAGCGTCAGCGTCAGCAGGAACAGGCCGACCAGCTGGGTGCTGAAGGCCTTGGTCGAGGCCACACCGATCTCGACACCGGCGCGGGTGATGTAGGCCAGCGCGCATTCGCGCACCATGGCGCTGGTGGCCACGTTGCACACCGTCAGCGTGTGCAGCATGCCGAGCGCGCGTGCGTGCTTTACCGCGGCCAATGTGTCGGCCGTCTCGCCGCTTTGCGTGATGGTGACGACCAGCGTGCGCGGGTTCGGCACACTGTCGCGGTAGCGGTATTCGCTGGCCACCTCGACGCTGGTCGGGATCTTCGCGATGCTTTCCAGCCAATATTTCGCCACCGAGCCGCTGTAGTAGCTGGTGCCGCAGGCCAGGATCAGCACCGAATCGATGTGCTGGAACACGCGGCCGGCGCCCTCGCCGAACAGCGCCGGTGAAATGCCCTGCACCGCGTCGAGCGTGTCGGCAATGGCTTTTGGCTGCTCGAAGATTTCCTTCTGCATGTAGTGGCGGTACGGGCCCAGCTCGGCCGCGCCCGAATGCGCTTGCACCGTGCGCACATGGCGCTGCACGGTGTGGAAACGGCCATCGATTCCTGCGCTGTCTTTTGCACTGATCGCCACGCTGCCCAGTTGCAGGTCGACCACGTCGCCCTCTTCCAGGTAAACGATCTGGTCGGTCACGCCGGCCAGCGCCATCGCGTCGCTGGCCAGGTAGTGGTCGCCCAGGCGCTCGCCGGTGCCGATGCCCAGGATCAGCGGCGAGCCGGCGCGCGCGCCGATCACGCGCTGCGGCTCGTCGCGACAGAACACCGCGATGGCATAGGCGCCGCGCAGGCGCTGCACCGCGCGCTGCACCGCGCTCAGCAGGTCACCGTCGTACAAGTAGTCGACCAGGTGGGCGATGACCTCGGTGTCGGTCTGGCTGTCGAAGCGGTAGCCCAGCCGGCGCAGCTCGTCGCGCAGCTCGTCGTGGTTCTCGATGATGCCGTTGTGCACCAGCGCCACCCGGCCGACGGCGGCCACGCCATCGCGGGCGCCGCCTCCATCAGACCCGACGGGGCCGGACGAAAAATGCGGGTGCGCGTTGTGCACCGCAGGTGCGCCGTGCGTGGCCCAGCGGGTGTGCGCGATGCCGGTGCCGCCTTCGACCTGCTCAGCCGCGACATTGATTTCCAGCTCAGCCACCCGCTCGGTGCTGCGCGCACGGCGCAGGCCGCCGCGCTGATGGACGGCCACGCCGCAGGAGTCATAGCCCCGGTATTCGAGCCGCTTCAGGCCCTCGATCAGCAGCGGGACGATGTTGTGCTTGCTGACGGCGCCGACGATGCCACACATGAGAAATCTCCGGGTTACGGTAACGCTGCGCCGATGCTATGCAGCGAATCGATATTGCAGGCACCGCACGAGCGACGCAGAGCGATGGAATGGCGCAAATACGGCATTAATCACGCGATCTGTTTGACGATCACCAGGCCCTTCAGGTATTCGCCCTCGGGAAAGGTCACTGTCATCGGGTGGTCGGGCGCGGCGCCGGTGCGCGCATGGATCTGCCCATCGATGCCGGCATCGAGCCCGGCACCGGCCACGATCTTGTGAAACAGGTCGGCGCTGACACCGCCCGAGCACGAGAAGGTGAACAGCAGGCCGCCGGGTTCGAGCAGCGTGAACGCCAGGCGATTGATGTCCTTGTAGGCCCGCGCGGCGCGCTCGGCCTGCGCGGCGGTGGCCGCGAATTTCGGCGGGTCGAGCACGATGGCATCGAAGCGCCGGCCCTGCTCGACGAAGCGTCGCAGCGTCGCGTTCACATCCGCATCGATGGCGGTGTGGCGCGCGGCATCGAAGCCGTTCAACGCGACATGCGCGCTGGCGCGTGCCAGCGCCGGGCCCGAGGAGTCGACGCTGGTCACCTCCACCGCGCCGCCAGCCAGCGCGGCGATGCTGAAGCCGCCGGTGTAGCTGTAGCAGTTCAGCACGCGCTGCACGCCGAAGTGGCGCACGCTGTCGGCAAACAGTTTTCGGCTGTCGCGCTGGTCAAGGTAGTAGCCGGTCTTGTGGCCGCGCGCCACATCGACGGTCAGCTGCCAGCCGTGTTCGTGGATCGTGATCTCGGTGTCCTCAACATCGGTGGGCGCACCGCGCAGCCAGCCGGTGACTGGCGCCAGGCCTTCCAGCTCGCGCACGCTGGCGTCGCTGCGCTCGTACAACCGCTTCAGGCCGGTGACCTTCAGCAGTGCATCGGCGATCGCATCCTTCCAGCGTTCGACGCCGGCGGCCGTGAACTGCGCGCTCAGCGTGTCGCCATAGCGGTCGACGACCAGGCCCGGCAGTCCATCGGCCTCGCCGTGGATCAGCCGCATCGCGTTGCTTTCGATTGGCAAGCGCGCGCGCACCGCGACAGCGCGGGCGATACGGCGCTCGAAGAAGGCAGCGTCGATGCGCTCAGTGGCATCGAAGCTCCAGGCGCGCACGCGGATAGCCGAGGCCGGGCTGTAGGCGCCCCAGGCGAGGAACTCACCGGCGTGCGATTCGACGCGCACCGTCTCGCCCGCATCGGCGCGGCCGCTGGCGATGCTGCCTTCGAACACCCAGGGGTGGCGCTTGCGCAGCGAACGCTCCTTGCCGTCTCGCAGCTTGATGACTTTCATCGCCGATCAGTCCTTGCGTTTGGCACGCGGATGGGCGGCGTCGTACACCTTGCTGAGGTGGCCGAAATCGAGCTTGGTGTAGACCTGTGTCGTCGTGATGTTGGCGTGGCCCAGCAGCTCTTGCACCGCACGAAGGTCGCCGCTGGACTGCAGCAGGTGCGAGGCGAACGAATGCCGCAGCATGTGCGGGTGCACATGGGTCGGCAGGCCGGCCTGCTGCGCGCGCCGCTTCAAGCGCGATCGCACCTGGCCGGTGGTGATCCGGCCGCCGCGGTTGCTGACGAACAGTGCCGGCTCGTCAGGTGCAGCCATCTCCGGGCGCATCGACAGCCAAGCTTGCAGTCCCTTCAGCGCCGGCCCACCGACCGGCACGCTGCGCGGCTTGTCGCCCTTGCCGCGCACATGCGCCGTGGCGTCGGCGATGTCGATCCAGCCGATGGCCTGCGGCCCCGGCTGCGCGTCGAGCGCGACCAGCTCGGCCACGCGCAGGCCACAGCCGTACAGCAGCTCAGTGATGCACTGGTCGCGCGCGGCCAGTGCGGCGCTGTTTCGGCGCTCGGTGATGTCGTCTTTGAACTCGGCCAGCGCCACCGCCTGATCGACCGCCAGGGCCTTCGGCAGCGGCTTCGGCGCCCGCGGTGCGCGCACGCCGGCCACCGGGTTCTGCGCGACCAAACCGTCGCGGCCCAGCCAGCGGTAGAAGCTGCGCCAGGCCGACAGCTCGATCGCGATGCTGCCCGGCGCCAGCCCCTGCGCATGCATCTGCCCGGCCCAGCGGCGCACATGGTGTGGCTGCACCTCGCGCAACGGCACGGCGGTGGCTTCGGCGCAGCGCTGCAGGCGCTCGAAAGCCAGGCGGTACATCGTGCGCGTGCGCTCGGCGAGGCGCCGCTCGACCTGCAGGTGCTGCAGGTGGCGCACGAGGTCGTCGTGCAGCGCCTGCGGGTCGTGTGACTCGACTGCCTCATCCACTGCGGAAGGCACAGGCAAGGTCTGCGCGTCGACTTTGGCGACCGATGAACTCATGTCGCCTCCCGCGATGGTGTCACTCAGCCCGAACCAATCGCGACAGGCCGGCGCTGGCGATCTCGCCGATGCGCGTCAGGAATTCGGTGCCCATGTCGGCGGCGAAGCGGGTGGCATCGGGCGAGCCGAGCACCAGCAGGCCGAAGGCGTCGGTGCTGGCGCCGTGGCGCAGCGGGATCAGCGCCACCGACGCGACGGTGGTCGCATCGCCGAGCCAGCCGACCGCTTCAAAGCCGACGTTCGCGCCGCAGTACGGCAGCGTCAGGCTGGAGGCAAAGCTCTTCGCATCGGCACTGACCTCACGGGCGTACTCGCGCGCTGCATCGTGGCCCTCGGGCCCAGCGCCCCACACGCGGATACCGGCCTGCGGGATCATGAACTGCTGCTGCAGCTCGCGCACCACCACGTCGGGCAGGTCGGTCGCATCGGCAGTCAGCATCAGCGCGCGGGTGTAGCGGTGCAGCCGGTCGGCGATGGCGACGTTGTCCTGGCCGTGGCGGATCATCTCCATGATCTTCTGTTCCAGCCCCTTGTGCTTCTCGCGCAGCAGGTCCATCTGTCGCTCTTGCAGCGACACGGCGCGGGTGCCATGGGGGTTGCTGAGCTGGATGGAGCTGAGCAGCTCGGCATGCCGCTCGAAGAAGCCGGGCGTGTTCGCCAGGTAGTTGGCAATGTCGCTCTCGGTGATGCCCTGAACGCCGGTTGCGCCGCTCATCGGGCGATGCTCACGGTGGTTTTTTGAGTGGTGTGGTTCACAGTTCAATCTCTCCTTGGAACACGGTTTCGGCCGGGCCGGTCATGAACACATGGCTGGCCAGCCCATCGCGGGCGCCCTGCCATTCAATGGTCAGCCTGCCACCACGCGCATCGACGCTGACGACCGCATCGAGCAGCCCGAGTCGGATGCCCGCCACCACCGCGGCACAAGCGCCGGTGCCGCAGGCCAGCGTCTCGCCAGCACCGCGCTCGTACACCCGCAGCCGGATGTGATCGCGCGCGACGACTTGCATGAACCCGGCATTGACGCGGTTCGGAAAGCGGGGGTGGTGCTCGATCAGCGGGCCTTGCACCTCGACCGGCGCCGCATCGACATCATCGACCAGCTGCACCGCGTGCGGGTTGCCCATCGACAGCACCGCCACCGGCACCGTGAGGCCCTGGATGTGCAGGGGCCACAAGTCGAACGCGGTGCCCGCGCCATGGTCGCCTGCCTTGCCAGCGCTCTCGAACGGGACGGGGTGCGGCCGCAGACCCGTCGCATCGAAGGGCACGCGCGGCAACTCAAACACAGGGGCATTCATGTCGACCCTGACGCCACCATCGGGCTGCAGGTGCAACTCCAGCAGGTTGTTGAGTGTTTCGACACGCAGCGTGGTCTTGTCGGACAGGCCTTGCTCGTGCACATAGCGCACGAAACAGCGCGCGCCGTTGCCGCAGTGCTCGACCTCTTCGCCGCTGTGGTTGAAGATGCGGTAGCCGAAATCGACGCCCGGCGTGTCGCTGCGTGTGACCAGCAAGATCTGGTCGGCCCCGACACCGAAACGCCGGTCGCCCAGTCGGCGCATCTGTTCGGCGCTGAGGTTCAACGGTGTGCGGGTGGCGTCGAGCACCACGAAATCGTTGCCTGCGCCTTGCATCTTGGTGAACCGAAGATTCATCGACCGATTATCCGATTGCCGAGACCCTGCCGAAACACCGGGTGGGTCAGTACAGCGAGGGTTCGCCCAGCGGGCGGGTTTTGAAACGGCGATGCACCCACAAATACTGCGCCGGGTTGCGGCGAATTTCGTCTTCGATCCAGCGGTTGATGGCAACGGTGTCGGCCACGGCGTCGTCGGTCGGGAAGTTCGTCCACGGCTCGAGAAAGCGCACTCGGTAGCCTTGGCTGCCCGGCAGCATCTCGGCGACCACTGGCTGCACCGTCATTCTCAGCAGTCGCGCCATCCGCGATGGCGCCAGTAGCGTCGCGGCGGGCACATCGAAAAAAGGCACAAAGGCAGCGTCCTTGCGGCCGAAATCCATGTCGGGCAGGTTGAAGAAACCCCGACCGTCCTTGATCGCGCGCAGCAGTGGCTTGGCCGACTCCTTGCGCGAGAAAATCTGCGCCTTGCCATGGCGCAGTCGGGCACGTTTCAGGGCACGGTCGATGACCGGATTGCTCTGCGCCTGGTAGATGGAACAACCCGGCCGCTCGATGTGGAGCTGAATCGCGGCGCCCGCGACATCGAGTCCGAGAAAATGCGGCACCAACCACATCAGCGGGTCCGGATAAGTGTCGGCGTAGGCGACCGCACCTTCGACGCGAATCAACCGCCGCAGCCGCGCCGGCGAGGCATGCCACAGCAAGCTGCGCTCAAGCAGGCTGCGACCCAACCACTGGAAGTGCTCACGGGCCAGCGAGTCGCGCTGCGTAGCGTTCCATTCGGGAAAGCACAGCGCGAGGTTGCGCAAGGCGATGCGCCGCCGCGAACGGCCCAGCGTCCACAGCAGCACACCGAGCCCGCGGCCCAGCGGCGCCAGCAGGCCCAGCGGCAACCAGTGCAGCAGCCACAGCAGCGCGAGCGTGCCACGGGTCAGCAAGTCGGTCACCCAGCGCGCCACAGCGGCCTTCACGGCAGATCGGGCGTGCGCCGCGGCGCCGCATGGGGCTGGCGGTAGCGGTGGTAACCCCACAGGTATTGCTGCGGGCATTGCAGGATCAGCCGCTGCATCGCCAGGTTGATCACCGTGGCGGCGGCCACGGTGTCGTTGGGCAGGGGCTCACCCAGCTCACTGACACGCACCAGATAACCCGCGCCTTTGGGCAACCGCTCGCCCCACACCAGCAGCAGCGCCGCGCCGGTTTGCTGCACCAGCCGCGCGGCCAGCGTCATCGTGTAGGCGGGTTGGCCAAAAAACGGTGCCCACACCCCCAGGCCAGCGGGTGGCACCTGATCGGGCAGCAGGCCCACCACCTCGCCGCGCTTGAGCGCCCGGATCATCTGGCGCACACCGGCCAATGTGGACGGCGCCGCTTCGAGCCCGGGCCGACGCCGCGCGGCGTCGACCAAATCGTGCAGCCAGGGCTGGCGCGCCGGGCGGTACAGCACGGTCATTGCCCCGCAGCGCTGACCATAACGTTCAGCATACGACTGGCCGATCGCCTCGAAGCAGCCCAGGTGCGGCGTCAGCATCACCAGCCCGCGGCCGACCGCCTGGGCGCCTTCGATCAGTTCGGCCCCTTGCCACTGCACCGGCATCGGTAGCGGGGAACCCTGCGGCCGCAGCCACAGCGGCGGCAGCTCCATCATCATCCGGCCGGTCGCCGCAATGCCTTCGCGCGCCTGCGCCCACGGAATACCCGCCTGGGCGGCGTTGCGTCGGAAGCGCTCGCGGTGGGTCGACGAGGCGGCGTAGTGCCCCCAGCCCACGAGTGCGCCCAGGGCATGCAGCCAACGCAGCGGGAAACGTGCCAGAAAGCGCACACAGCCGGTCAGGAAAATCGCCAGGAAGCGGGTCATCGAATCGCTAGAATCGGCTCGTCGCCGAGTTAAAGAACTACTTGCGGGGCGATTGCAGGAAGCTTGTGGGCCTCCTGCCGGGCATCTGCTCAACAAACCGCTAAAGCGTTCGCCGAAACTCCAGGAATTGAGTCGGCAACGCAAGTTGCAACCAACCGGAGTTTAAGAGTGGCGAACGATTTCCTTTTCACATCCGAATCCGTCTCTGAAGGTCACCCCGACAAGGTGGCCGACCAGATCTCGGACGCGATCCTCGACGCGATCTTCAAGCAGGACCCGCGCTCGCGCGTGGCCGCCGAGACGCTGACCAACACCGGTCTCGTGGTGCTGGCCGGCGAGATCACCACCAACGCGCACGTCGACTACATCCAGGTCGCGCGCGACACCATCAAGCGCATCGGCTACGACAACACCGAGTACGGCATCGACTACAAGGGCTGCGCGGTGATGGTCTGCTACGACAAGCAGAGCAACGACATCGCCCAGGGCGTGGACCACGCGAGCGACGACCACCTGAACATCGGTGCCGGTGACCAGGGCCTGATGTTTGGCTATGCCTGCGACGAAACGCCCGACCTGATGCCCGCGCCGATCTACTACGCGCACCGCCTGGTCGAGCGCCAGGCGCAGCTGCGCAAGGACGGCCGCCTGCCCTTCCTGCGCCCCGACGCGAAAAGCCAAGTCACGATGCGCTATGTGGATGGCAAGCCGCACAGCATCGACACCGTCGTGCTGAGCACGCAGCACGCACCCGACCAGAGCGAGACCGCGACCAAGATGAAAGCCTCGTTCACCGAGGCCATCATCGAGGAAATCATCAAGCCGGTGCTGCCCAAGGAGTGGTTGAAGAACACCCGCTACCTGATCAACCCGACCGGCCGCTTCGTCATTGGCGGCCCGCAGGGCGACTGCGGGTTGACCGGCCGCAAGATCATCGTCGACACCTACGGCGGCGCGTGCCCGCACGGCGGCGGTGCCTTCAGCGGCAAGGACCCGAGCAAGGTCGACCGCAGCGCAGCCTACGCGGCGCGCTACGTCGCGAAGAACATCGTCGCCGCCGGCCTGGCGCGACAGTGCCAGATCCAGGTCGCCTACGCGATCGGTGTGGCCAAGCCGATGAACATCACCGTCTACACCGAAGGCACCGGCGTGATACCGGACGACCAGTTGTCGGCGCTGGTGGCCGAGCACTTCGACCTGCGGCCCAAGGGCATCATCCAGATGCTGGACCTGCTGCGCCCGATCTACGAAAAGACCGCCGCCTACGGTCACTTCGGCCGCGACGAACCCGAGTTCGCCTGGGAACGGGCAGACAAGGTGCAGACGCTGCGTGCAGCGGCGGGGCTGTAAGCCCCTGTGCGCAAAGCGCATACGTACCTTGGGGCGCGCAGCGCTCACAAGGTCGCCGGCTCCATGTTTGAGGGGGTTGACGCGATGCGACTCACGAAGCAAGCTCCAGAGCTGTACGGCCGGGCGATGGCATTGCTGTGAAATGCCCGTCCCGGTCACCCCATCTCTCCCTGAAAGGCACCCCCATGACGACCCCTGCCGGTTCTCTTCGCATCGCGGCCCTGCTCGGTCTGGCGGCGTTCTCTGCTCAGTCGCAAGCGGTCACGGTGTTTTCGTCGGATTTTGAATCTGGGCTCCCCGCTGCCATCAGCCCTGGCGCAGCCGCACTCACCGGCGTTCAAAACTTTGCGGGCTTAGGGCCCTCCGGAAATAAATTCGCCGGCAGCTTCTTGCGCAGCCCGACAGGCAACGTGGTCACTCTGTCGCTGACCGGCTTGCCCACTCACAACGCGCTCAGCGTCGGATTTCTGTTCGCTGCCATCGACTCTCTGGACGGCACTGGCAATTTTCCGTCTGGCGACTTCTTCCGCATCGACATCGATGGTGTGAATCGGTTCAGAGAGTCATTTGCCAACGCACTGGACTCGCAGTTTCAATCGTATGTAGCGCCGGCCGGCGGCGAGCTGGCACGCAAGCAGGACCTGGGCTTTGGCGGGCCAGGGGGCTTCTACAGGGACAGCGCCTACGACTTCAACGTGGATGGCCGCTTCCAAAATTTCGCGCACACCGCCTCATCAGTGACGATCTCGTTTTCGATCGAGGGAGAGGGAATCCAGGATCTCTCCGACGAGTCCTGGGCCGTTGACAACCTGACCGTCACGGCCTTCTCAACGACACCGCCCGTCCCCGAGCCCTCGACGTATGCCTTGATGCTCGCTGGACTCGGCGCATTGGCACTGGCCCGCAGACGCAGCGCTGGGTGACGCGTCCCGCGCTCTATCTCTACGCCGCGGTGATCGCCGCGCTGCTTGTCCTGTCGGGCATTGGCGCGCACGAGCTGGGCACCTGGGCGATGGAGGTCGCGCCGGTCTTCATCGCGCTGCCGCTGATGCTGGCCACGCACCGGCGTTTCCCGCTGACACCACTGCTGTACGGCCTGATCGCCTTGCACATGGCGGTGCTGATGCTCGGCGGCCATTACACCTACGCCCGTGTGCCGCTGGGGTTCTGGATGCAGGATGTGTTCGGCTTCGAGCGCAACCACTACGACCGCATCGGCCACCTGATGCAGGGCTTCGTGCCGGCGATCGTGGCGCGCGAGATCCTGCTGCGCCGCACGACGCTGTCGGCACCGGCGATGCGCGGCGGCTGGCTGTTCCTGCTGGTGACTTCGATCTGTTTGGCGTTCAGCGCGTTGTACGAGCTGATCGAATGGGGTGCGGCCGAGGCGATGGGCGCCGGGGCGGACGACTTTCTGGGAACACAGGGCGACATCTTTGACACCCAGAAGGACATGTTCTGCGCCTGGCTCGGCGCGATGGCGGCGCAGTGGCTGCTCGGCCATTGGCACGACCGGCAAATCGGCGCCTTGGCCATCGCTTCCACTGACACCATCCGCTGACACCGCGCACGAACAACGTCGCGGCCATTGCCGTGGGGGCATCGCCTCAAGCCGATCACGCTGCGGCCGATTACACTGGTTACCGTTCCGAGGAGCGTTGCAAGGCACGTCAGTGTCCCAGGCTCGGAGTTCATCATTGCAACCGCGCTCACCCGCACGATGGTTCTTCGTGGGTGAGTGAGTCTTTCCACCGACCGTTCCCTGTGAAACCGTGCGGGTTCCTCATTCATCGGAGCCTGACATGAACGCTGTACTGAAACCCACCGCCGCTGCGGCCCACGATTACGCGATCGCCGACCTGTCGCAAGCCGACTTCGGCCGCAAGGAAATCAAGATCGCCGAGACCGAGATGCCCGGTCTGATGGCGATCCGTGAAGAGTTCACCAAGAGCCAGCCGCTGAAGGGTGCGCGCATCACCGGCAGCATTCACATGACGATCCAGACCGCCGTGCTGATCGAGACGCTGCAGGCGCTCGGTGCCAGCGTGCGCTGGGCCTCGTGCAACATCTACTCGACGCAGGACCATGCCGCCTCGGCGCTGGTCGTCAAGGGCACGCCGATCTTTGCGTACAAGGGCGAGACGCTCTCCGACTACTGGGACTACACGCACCGCATCTTCGAATTCGGCGCCAAGGGCTCCGAAGGCGAAGGGCCGAACATGATCCTCGACGACGGCGGTGACGCCACGCTGCTGATGCACCTGGGCAAGCGCGCCGAGACCGACGCCTCGGTGCTGAACAACCCGACCAGCGAAGAAGAGACCTGCCTGTACGCGGCCATCAAGGCCAAGCTGGCAGTCGATGCCACCTGGTACAGCCGCAAGGGCGCGCAGATCATCGGCGTGACCGAGGAAACCACCACCGGCGTGCACCGCCTGAAAGAAATGAGCGCCGCCGGCACGCTGATGTTCCGCGCGATCAACGTCAACGACAGCGTCACCAAGAGCAAGTTCGACAACCTGTACGGCTGCCGCGAATCGCTGGTCGATTCGATCAAGCGCGCCACGGACGTGATGATCGCCGGCAAGGTCGCCGTCGTGGCCGGCTACGGCGACGTGGGCAAGGGCTCGGCGCAGGCACTGCGTGCGCTGAGCGCGCAGGTCTGGGTCACCGAGATCGACCCGATCAATGCCCTGCAGGCCGCCATGGAAGGCTACAAGGTCGTCACGATGGACTACGCCGCCGACAAGGCCGACATCTTCGTCACCGCCACCGGCAACAAGCGCGTCATCACGCATGCGCACATGGCCGCGATGAAGGACGAAGCCATCGTCTGCAACATCGGCCACTTCGACAACGAGATCGACATCGCGTCGCTCGAAAAGTACGAATGGGACGAGATCAAGCCGCAGGTCGACCACGTCAAATTCCCCGACGGCAAGAAGATCATCATGCTGGCCAAGGGCCGGCTGGTGAACCTGGGCTGCGCCACCGGCCACCCGAGCTTCGTGATGTCGGCCAGCTTCGCCAACCAGACGATCGCGCAGATCGAGCTGTTCACCAAGAGCAGCCAGTACGAGAACGGCCAGGTCTATGTGCTGCCGAAGCACCTCGACGAGAAGGTCGCACGCCTGCACCTGAAGAAGGTCGGCGCGATGCTGACCGAGCTGTCGGACGAGCAGGCCGGCTACATCGGCGTGGCCAAGACCGGCCCGTACAAGCCCGACACGTATCGGTATTGAGCTGCGTTGCGCGCTGATCAGTTGCTTTTACAACGTGGCCTTGCGCCCACGCGATCGGCCGCGCAGCGGCTGATCGACCGGGGCGGCGTGCGCTGGCTCGGCCCGAAGGGCTGGGCCGTTCCGCGCAAGGCGGGCGAAGACCTGCCGGAGGGTTGCCAGGTTGAAGTCACCGACGACGCCGAGCTGCGCTTCGTGTCACGCGGTGGGCTGAAGCTGGAAGCCGCGATCGAGCGTTGCGGGTTCTCAGTCGATGGTGCCAAGGGGCTCGATGCCGGGCAGAGCACCGGCGGCTTCACCGACTTGCTGTTGCAGCGCGGCGCGGCCCGGGTGGTCGGCATCGAGGTCGGCCACGGCCAGCTGCACCCGCGGCTGATCGCCGACCCGCGCGTGGAGTGCCATGAAGGCGTCAATGCGCGTGATGTGGTCGGCAGCGCCTTCGCTGCGGCGCACGCCGAAGGCTCGTTCGACATCGTGACCGGCGACCTGTCATTCATTTCGCTGACGCTGGTGCTGCCGACGTTGCGGCGCTACCTGAAGCTAACGGGGCAGCTGCTGATGCTGGTCAAGCCGCAATTCGAGCTGCAGCCCGAACACATCGGCAAGGGCGGCATCGTCAAGAACCCACGCAGCTTTCAAGAGGTCGAAACGCGCATCCGCGCGGCCTGCGCTGAACACCGCCTGAAAGTGCGCGACTATTTTCAGAGCGCGGTCACCGGCACCGGCCACGGCGTCACCGCAGGCAACATCGAATTCTTCGTGTGGGCGCAGCCCGTTACCTGAGCGCCGCTGAATCAACATGAGCAACAAACTTCCGCTGAGCCTCGAATTCTTCCCGCCGAAGACGCCCGAAGGCGTGGTCAAGCTGGCGGCCGTGCGACAGCAGCTGTACGCGTTGAAGCCAGACTTCTGCTCGGTCACCTACGGCGCCGGCGGCGGCACGCAGGATGGCACGCTGGCCACGGTGCGGGCGATCCAGGCCGAGCACATCGAAGCGGCGCCGCATTTTTCGTGCATCGGCGCCAGCGCCAGCGGCGTGCGCGAGCAGCTCGCGCAGTTCAAGGCCGCCGGCCTGCGCCGCATCGTCGCGCTGCGCGGCGACCTGCCCAGCGGCTACGGCCGATCCGGCGAATTCCGCTATGCCAGCGACCTGGTGGCGTTCATTCGCCAGGAGACCGGCGACCATTTCCACATCGAGGTCGCGGCCTACCCGGAAATGCACCCGCAAGCCGCGTCGCCGCAAGCCGATCTGCAGGCCTACGCCGCCAAGGTGAAGGCCGGTGCGAACAGCGCGATCACGCAGATGTTCTTCAACACCGACGCCTACTTCCGCTTTGTC